>JBKPEX010000422.1:0-22745 GCA_046728625.1 Thermoproteota archaeon | reverse complement strand
TATAAATGGCTTGTAAGCATTCTCTTAAACTCTGTTCAGAATTCTTTGTCCTCACGATTACATCAATTAATTTCCGTTCTTCCTGTTCTGATGACAATTCAGTAATATTAACAGAAATTCATTTTATAGTTGTTGGGATTCGTTGGTTAAATTTCCTTATATTCTTTAGAACGAAACAACGTAACAAACAGAAGTCTCAGAGCGAAAAAAGGATTTGGCTAAGCTAAGTTGACGCTTGACTATGATGGTGCCGCGAAGTCAACTATTATGTGTTAGGAATTGAATAAAGCCAGCGATCTTAGGGGATGTTAATATTATTTCTATTTTCCGTATAAATCTCTGGTCTGTCCATGTGGCAATGTTCTTATGATAGACCTGAGTTAGGCGCAAACAACTTACATAGTAGAAGTCAGAAGCAGAAAAAAAAATTGACATCAGAGACAGACTGATTACAAAAAGACAAAGATAAAACTACACCGACGGAGTTTAAACTGGTCCAGACTATTGTACAACAGGCTGTATAGGAAGATTATTTAATAAGCATGAATCCCGCTTGAATCATAGTTGGACTCCGATAGACCGTAGCTTCATATATTAGCAATTATAAAAAGTGTCGAGTCGCAACGGGCCAGATTGAATCTATCACAATTAGAGTTAGTAGAATTATGATATTTGAATTTTATATAATGCTTACCGCACTAGTCGTATTGTTATCATTTACATTGGCTTCTGTATATGCAGCCCCATCAACGTCTGCTATATCACCCTCATCTTGTATAACTTATGACGCCAAGAACAAAATTATCAATATAACTTGTGGTGTAGCTACTCTTAGTGATATAGATAAGCAATTAAGAGATCCAGACATTCTAAGTATTGACCATAGCCACGGCACCACCTCTAATAACTCCAAGACTTGGCTCTTAAATGCAGGCGTGCTGGTAGGTAAAGAAGCATCTTTAGAGGTTACTCCAGATGATGTTGTATGGCTAAAGATAGTTGCAGATGGTAAAACAGCTCATCCTATAAAGGTCATGGGGAATTTGAAGGTTGATTCAGTAAAAATAACGTCGTGGAATCCAAAAAGAAATGATTATGTAAGATTCCAATATGAAACTCTACCTAGTAGGAAGTACGAAAAATCCGGAATTGACGAAGTGCCCAGACCATATATAATAGTAGAACAAGAGGCTAAAGGAACCGCTAATGTTACAAACTCAGAGCTTGGATACCTCGGCTATGCTTGCGGCGGCGGATGTTCAGGCCTTAGTTATTATGGTGGACAGGGCAGTATAATTAAAGGAAATCATATACATCACAACCGATTCGGATTTTACTCTAACGCAGTAGATAATATCCTTCTAGAGAATAACTTGGTGGACCATAATTATCTATATGGTTTTGATCCCCATACAGGAACGAATAATATGACAATTCGTAAGAATACTGTTCATGACCACGGGGCCATGGGTATTATTTGTTCGCTAAATTGCTATAACATACTTATCGAAAATAACACGGTTTATAACAGTCATGGCTCGGGTATAATGTTCAGCCGAAACATGTCTAACTCGGTTGCTAGGAATAATTATGTATATAACGAGACTAATTGCATATTTGTCTCTCAGTCACACCATAATGAGATTTATGGTAATACAGTTGCAGGGTGCGATGATGGTATTCACTTATTTCATAAATCTTCTAACAACATAGTGCATGATAATAATATTACAGATTCCAAAAATCCTGTGAACATAGATGATGTAAAGTCTTCCATATACCATAACAAAGTTTACTCTAACTCAGTCACTTCTTCTAATAAGAAAAATGACAAAGCAGTGTCATAGTCACATCTTCAGAGCTGTCTTAGTACAATAAACTTAATGACGGCAATCAACATAGAATCTGTATTTGATATAGTATGTTTTGAGGTAAAAGAGAAAAGTATTCTTAGGATATAAGTTAATCAAAGGCATTATATGGGATAACCCCATTTTCTTCCAGGTAATATAAAAGACGCTAATTATGTGAGCAGTATCATCCCACGGACCAATTAGGATACTGTTTACTCTGATCGATCGCTAACCCTTCACCATATATTTAGCTATCAACATATATGCAAATCGGCCCTGCCAGATTCAATACAATTTGAAGGTACGGTTTACAAATTTCGAATCTATACTTGTTCTAGTTGTCGACTCTTTATGAATGGCTGGTTAATTTTGAAAACCAAACGTCAGGAGTTGCTCCTGTTTTCTTGCTACTTTATAATGCAAGACCTATTACTTGAAGTTAATCAATGAATAAGCCCTGCTGATCTCGGCCGCTCATACTTGGTTACTACACTAAAAGAAACAAACAAAGAGTGTTGGCTCCATTTAATGGATCCAAGAATGTTAGTCTTAAGAATCTTAACTGCGAGATACCTTTTCTTAGCAAACTCATTATAATCTTTTAATACTTCAGAACTTACTCGTACTTAGTATGAACTATGTTGATATAAACTACGCTCTGCTAAAAATCTCTATAATATACCATCTCTAAATCTTTGTTACAACCAATCTCTTGTTTTTTCTCTCTATGATTAGCATTCCGATTAGATACAGTAAGAGGATTGGACTGGTAACGAACCACATAGTAACCCCGCTCCCGTCCGGTGTTATAATCGCACCAAATACAGCAGCTAATAGCACTGCGTACCTTAAGTTATGTCTCCAGAACTTAAAGTCGACTATTTGTGATACTGTAACAATCCACATCATTATAGGTAGCTGGAATGAGAGTCCAAAGGCTATAAGGAATTGCACAACAAATGGCACAAACTCTTCCACATCAAAAAATGTCGTGACTCCTATAGATTGTCCGTATATGTATAAAAAATTTAGTACATAAGGTATCACAACTAAGTATGAGAAAATACAGCCGGTGACGAAGAGTAATATGGCTGGCAGAGCAATCATTTTTCCCCTTTTTTTTTCATCAGGATAAAGTCCTGGGGCTATGAACCAAGACATTTCCATCATTATTAGCGGCATGACCAAGATTAGTGACAACAAAATTGCAACATAGACTTGAGCAAAAAGAGCCTGTGCTGGTGCAGTTTGAATAAGGGTGACGGTTTTGGGAAGCAAATTTTCCCTTATAGCAGAGATTGATTGGATGGCAACGTTCTCCGCTGGGTTGATGGATGGCAAAAATATTTTATAGTGTAGAAAGTCAAAAGTACTGATGCTTAATGTCATGCAAAGAAATGTCATTATGAGTAGTGCAGTAGTTATCCTGAGAATCCTAGCTCTAAGTTCCTGTATATAGCCTATGAATGCTATTTCTCTACCCATGTAGTAGATTATACTTTCCTTTGTTTCATATATACATAGATTCATAAATTATTTGTAAACGTTTAAAATCTCTCGTTTTCTGTAATTTTTTTAGTTCTTGAGTTATTATCGTCCTGTAACTGTCTCCTCTTTTTTACCCCGATATACAAACGTCTAGCAACAGGCCCCTTAACATGAGACTCACCCGTTATCATATAAATTAGTGGGGTAACAATAACCATAAACAATGAACAAACATTCCTTTCTACGATTAGGGTACACACAAAAGATGTCGCTCTTGACTGCAGGACATTAATTCAACTTTTCAGTTCTATTATCGGTTTGATCGGGTAAGTGGTGTCTAACAACTCACGATAAACTCTTCTTTTAACCATTTTATAAATGACAGTTAATGATATCTAACTCATTTCATTTTAATTATCAATTTTGTACATGTTAAGATTAAAGATGACAAGTCATTTAATATATCAGCAACAGTATAAACAATAATGGCAATAAGTTGGTGTGAGGGTGGATTGATGCAACAGATGAGTTCCGTGTATAGAATTAACGACATGATACTTAATGCCCTCGTAATCTACTTCGGAAGTTGAGAACTAGTTTTGCAAGATAAATTGATAGACAGTTTTGGCAGAAGAGCTAGGAAACTCAGAATCTCTATCACGGATAGATGTAATATGCGATGCGTTTATTGTATGCAATATAACAATACTGATTGGATCCAGAATGACAATATCCTTACCTACGAGGAGATTGTCAAACTAGTCACTATCTTCTCAGATTTGGGTATCGAAAAGATAAGGATCACCGGTGGAGAGCCTACTGTAAGAGGTAATCTAGAAAACCTCATTAATTCTATATCGAATATAAGGGGAATCCAATCAATTAGCATGACAACAAACGGACTATTGTTGCAGGATAAGGTGTGCTCCCTAAAAAATGCCGGGTTAGGAAGCGTAAACATCAGCCTAGACACTTTTAGGGCCGACAGATTCAAAGCTATGACCGGTATAGAAGGAATAGATAGAGTATTTGCTTCTATACGTGCAGCCGATGCTGCTGGCCTCAAAGTAAAGATAAATACGGTAATTATGAGAGGGTGGAATGATGACGAAGTAGTTAACTTTGCAAAATTCGCAAGAGATACTGGATATATCGTAAGGTTCATCGAGTTTATGCCACTTGATGGAGCTGGTGTTTGGACCCCGCAGCTTGTCTTTAGTAAGAAAGAGATGATTAACAGAATAGAAAACGATCTAGTGGAACTTTCTCCCCTGAACAACAATAGTTCAGAGCCTGCTATGCTTTATTCCTTCGTTGATCAGATTGGCACGATAGGTTTCATTCCTTCCATAACGGAACCTTTTTGCAAAAGTTGTGATAGAATAAGGCTGACATCTGATGGCAGAATGCTCACATGTTTATTTGAGGCACCCGGTTATGATATTAAAGAGGTATTGAGAAGTGGAAAAGATAATGATGAACACATGAGAGAATATATTATTGAGTGCATAAAGAAAAAACCTGAAGGTCTCATAAAAATTATTAACACAAACGCTCTAAGGCCCACACTTAACGTTATGCACAAGATAGGTGGCTAAAAATGAACAGTCAGAAGTTCGGTGATGAGCTAACGGTAAAATTCTTTGCATATTGCAGGGAGATAGTTGGTAAAGAAACAATAAAATTAAAATTAAAATTAAAAGATAAAACGATGACTGTGGGAGATATAAGAATGATGATTTTTGAGATGTACCCTTCACTATCATCCTTAAGTAAGGTATTTTTTGTTGCCGTTAATCATAAGCTAGCAAACGACGACACAATTCTTAACGACCATGACGAGGTTGCCATCTTACCGCCAGTGAGCGGAGGGTCGTGCTAATGAACCTGATATATTCATTCTCGATTATATTCGGGATAACTTATCCAAGGTTTTGATTAGACTACGCTCTACAGAAAAGGAAGTATGGCTTTGAGTTGAAGAATTATTTCGAGCTTCATTGATCCACATAAGCAAAAAAGTTCTGGAATGATGCTGTTTCTGAAAGCTTTATTAACTAAGCCATAAAGCACAAATACGGAATGAGATGGAATTCAGTAAAGCGCTAAGAATTCTCATTCAGTTAGGCTTGTAGTGATATACTTAGCATGGTAGGCATGGTTGATGTTGGCGATAAGCCAGAGACTCTGCGTGTAGCAGTTGCTCAAGCTATTGTAAAAGTAGATCCTACTACAATGGATTTAATCAAAGAGGGTAATTCCCCCAAGGGAAACATTGTTGATGCCGCCAGACTGTCGGCAACGTTGGCAGCAAAAAAAACATGGGAGCTGTTACCTTACTGCCACCCAATAGACATAGACTCTATTAGAGTGGACATAACACTGCAGGAAAAATCGATCGAGGTATTAGTAAGTGTAAAAACCATAGCCAAGACCGGAGTTGAAATGGAAGCAATGACTGGGGCTTGTATCGGAGCTTTGACAATTTACGACATGTTAAAGCCCGTGGATGAAAATTTATCTATAGAATCAATTAGGCTCGTTAACAAGGAAGGTGGACTCAAGACATTCTTTGAAAGATTTGATAGGAAACTCAGATCTGGAGTAATCGTTACTAGCGATTCTAGGGGAAAAAAGGAAGATAAGTCAGGCAAGATCATAATTGATAGACTTCTTAATTACGCTTTTGAGGTAGTAGAATATAAGATCATTCCGGATGAAATGCATCTTATAGAAATGGAGCTCAAGAGGTTTTGTGATGACTTGGGTGTTGATTTGCTGTTGACAACTGGAGGAACGGGTCTTGGTCCTAGGGATGTAACTCCAGAAGCGACTAAGAAGATAATACAAAAAGAGATAAACGGGGTGACTGAAGCACTCAGATCTTATGGACAGAAAAGGACACCATTGTCTATGCTGTCTAGAGGGACGGCAGGAATTAGAGGACATACGGTAATTGTAAATCTTCCAGGAAGTGTTAAAGGAGTTTCCGAGTCATTAGATTGTCTGTTTCCAGGAATATTACACGTTTATAAGATGATATTTGGTCCATTTGGACATTAGCCCAAATATCATATTACTTGTTATGACGTACTTTTATAAAAAATGTTAGGGCAAGATTACAGGTTCAGCGGCAAGAGCAGCTATATGGCTCTCCTAATCTTCGCAGGTTTTACGTTTTATAATATAGGCCTAGACAGCGCTTTTTTAGAGGGAATAACGTCGGATAAGTGCTTACAGCTCGCCGTAGAAAAGTTGAAAGAAAGTTGGTAATGTATAAGCTTTACACGGGTTTTTGTACATCTTGTGACCTTCAATTTAGGACTGTCGTTGAAGGTAGATGATTAAAGAAGGATTATAGTAGCAAAAGTATATACTAACACAGTTGCACTTCGTAAATTGGCAAAGAGACATATCGATAGAAGTCATAGATGGGATCAAAGTCGTAATAAAAAGAAATAAAGCCTTAAAGGATTTCCATGAATATCTTCTTATAACTACTTATACGTTTATTTCCATTCTTCTGGCACACCCTGATCGTCCTCCTCTTACCATAGGACATATGTCAATGAAAAATGAAAGTTTTCAAATGCGCAGATATTTAAGAAACATTGGTATTCCTACACCCTCTCTCATTTCCATTACAAACAATGTATTAATCGAAGAATTTATCGAAGGAGGAGATCTTTATCAAGCGTTTTCAAAGGGCAAAGACTCATCATTGGCTTTCCAAGCAGGCGCGCTAACAGGAAAAATGCACTCTGCAGGTTGCGTCTTTACAGATAACAAGGCGGAAAACTATTTGTTAGATTCTCAAAATTTGATAATTAGAACGGATTTAGGATTTATTCAGAAAAATAGTTCACTGTTTTCTCGTAGCATGGATATTGGATCATTCTTGGCTAGCGTCATGGATTTAAGAAGGCCACAATATAGAGAAATAGAAGAGGCATTTCTTAATGGATACAAGTCGGAAATTGATGATGACGTACCATATCTCTCTCTTGTTCTGAGAAATATTCTTTCACTAGGATTTTCATCTAATCAACCAGCAATGTTACAAAATATGTTAGACTACAAGAGATAAATGAGATGATCTATAGCCTCCAATTAAACAGCTACATTGAAGATTGTAGAGGTCCTTCTTCTTTAGTTATGCCCAACGCCGCAAAGCAGTTTTTGTGAGGTGTCAATTAGTCTGACTATTAAGGCTAGTGGAACGATTATTTACTCGATCATTGCTGTATCTTCACGGCATTACCAAGGTCTTTCGTTCAAAGCCACCGGATCCAAACTTGCAGTAAAAACACTGGTCAGATTGCATATATGGTATCTTCTTTATTACAACTACGCCAATCTTCAGCGCTATTTTCGTAGCAACTCGGTATTTAAACGGCATAGAGGGAATTACCTCATCGAAGTATACATTATAATGGTCAGGACAGAATTTGAGTGTAACCTGGGGTTTGTGTCTTTTTTCTAGATTGTGGTCTTTGTTCGTGGAACTCACCGTTTTGGTAATATTAATCTGTTCTCTTATATACTCATGTTTAGGACAAGGACAATCTTTTCCCCCTGGATGTTTATAGGCAGGCACGTTTTTCCAGTCAAAGTCGGGGAAATCCTTTTCAAAATCCTCCATTTTGGTGTTATATTTAGCAAGACTATCATATAAAGATGTATCAGTCGAGGCACTTCTAACGCCTGCTTCAGTTCATGCTCGTATAAATTGACTATAAAATGAGAAAAAATATATTTTTGGTCTGTTAACATAGGACAGCGACGTGGGACTAGACCAGAAAACTAATGGAAGCAGTAGCCCAGCTACAACTACAGCGGCGACTACTAAGTCAAGGAATGATACTGCGACAACGCAGAAAAAGGATTCCCTAGATTCTAACCTCAGAACATTATTAGAATTTAAGAAAGACCTGTTAATAGAGCAAAAAAACGCAGAAAAGAAAATACAAGAGATTAACACTGATATCGAGGCTACTAAGAAGAACATCGATGATCAGAGAATCGAACTTCAGCAGCTGCGAACAAAATTGAAAGGCGTTAACGAGGAGAAAGATTCGGAATTCACTAAATTTATGGAGTTAAAGAATAGCCTCGCTGAAGCAAGAAGCCAAATGAAGACATTAGAGGAGAAAGCCGGTTCTGCTGCAGCTTCGAAGCTACGAAAGGAAAGATATGACATATCGGTTCTAAGTAAAAATTTGGATCAAATTGAGCATGATATTCAGACAAAGAAGCTATCCAAGGATCAAGAACGCAAATTAGTTGCTAGATCAAAGGAAATAGCTACGAAACTGCATACCTTAAATGTGATATACAAGAAAGAAGACAGGTTTAGGAGTATTTCTTCACAATATGGTATGTTGAAGTCTAAGATGAATAAAATCTTTGACAAAAAATCAGAATTTGGTAATAAGATAGGCGAACTAAAGTCCAGTATTGATAATCTATTGAATTTGCGTGAAAGCTTATACGAAGAACGAAGAAAAATTATCCACAATATTAGAGAAGCCGAAGCAAAGTTAGAAATGGTAGAAACTCAATTAAACGCAATTCACTTCAGGAAATCTCGCAGCGCTGCCGAAGAGCAGAGGCATAGAAGGCAAAGGGGAGGACAATATGAATCTAGAGGTGAATCAAGGTATGAAGCTCTGCAAGAACGAGCGAGACGCAGCAAAGAAAATCAAGAAAGATGGAATACATTAAAGGACGCCGCATTAAAGAAAATGTCGAGTGGCGAGAAATTAACTTTTGATGAGATGAAGTTGATCTTTGGTGATAGTAATACAGGATAGGAGGTACTGTGAATATGGATATGGATTTACTTCTTATCATAATTTAATAGAACTATTGACATTAGAAAGCTCCCGCGATTAGATTTTGTTTTAAATGATTAGTTTAAAATTAATTTCGATTTAATAAGATAGCTCATGAAGCTACAAGATCTTACAAAAGGACATTTTCATATATGTTGTGAATTCTAAATAGCACATAGTTTGTCTAGAGCTTATTTTACACCCTATGGAGTTGGCCTTGGTCACGCCAGTCGACTAATAATGGTTGCCGAAATACTCAAGAAGTATGATGTCAATGTTCGTTTTTCTAGTTTTGGAGAAGCGGCATCATATATTGTGATGAACGGTTATGATTGTAATACGGTTCCTCCACTTGACTTTGCTTGGAGTGCTGAAGGTGGTTTCTCTATAAAAAACAGTATTGCTAATATACCACGCTGGCTTATGAATTTTTCGAGGCAGGTAAACTGCGAGACTGTCAGTCTAGCACAATTTAATCCAGAAATTGTAGTGTCTGATTCTAGGTTATCTTCAGTTTTGACGGCTAAACTTCTCGGTATCCCAGCTATCGTGGTATTGAACCAAATAAAGCTTTTGCTGTCTCCACGCCTCAGACAATTTAAAATGGCCAGAAGTTTTGAAAAAATTAATGGTGAATTTCTTGGTTTACTGTGGACTATGGCTGACAAAATTTTGGTACCCGACCTTCCTCCGCCGTACACTATTGCGGAATGTAGTATATGGGATACAGATTCGGTGACAAAAAAATTACAATATATTGGATTTACCTCTCCTAGGTCTTGTGTTTCTGTAGAGCGTATTAACCAAGCATTAAAAATACTTTCATTCACATTGTCAGATCCAATCGTGTTTATCCATATAAGCGGACCGACAGAGACACGAATCCCAATTGCGAAAATCGCAATTGAGGCATGCAGAGCTTTGCACTCCAATATCCAATATGTGATTTCCGAGGGAAGCCCTAGGGGTACTCATCTCCCTAAAAAGCTCGCGGGTTCAGGCTGGTACTATGAATGGTGTCCTATAAGAGATGAGATCTTTGCAATGAGTGATTTGGTAGTGTTAAGAGGTGGACATGCTGCCATAACACAAGCTGTCCAGTTTGGTAAGCCCATAATAAGTATACCTATAGCCAACCATGGTGAACAGATAGGCAATTCCGAAAAGATTTCAAAAATAGGATCTGCGATAATGATAAAAGGAAAACAACCTAAACCCAAGGAGATAACGGATGCAATACATCGGATTATTGATGATACCGCATTTAAGAAAAAGGCAGATGAGTTGTTGGATGTAAGCCTTAAATTTAACGGAATTGATAATGCTGTAAATATTATTCGCTCCTATATTTAACAAGTTACCATTGCATTATTATAGAGTGCTGGTGCGTTGAATATAATTATTTGAGTACAATAAGATAGAGAATAGATTTCACTGAATTCGGCTGGGGATTTTCTCAAGTCAATTGTTTGTGACAAGAATTATGCTATTAAAAAGTTTGAAAAGACACCAAGTCCTATCTGTCCACTTTTTTCGGGATGAAATTGAGTGCCAAAGATATCTTTCTTTTTGTGAGAAAAGAGTTCATGGTCGCAATACCTTGAACTAGCAACTGAATCGAAGCCATCAGGTAATTTTGCTATACAGTATCTATGACTTTCGAAGACGTGCACTGATTTTTTTTCTGTTATCATTCTGTTCTCTTTCCACACATTAAGTGGTATTACACCACGGACAGGAGAAGGCATCCTACAAATAGAGCCTCCTAGAGTCGAAGCAATAATTTCTGCACCATAACAAATTCCTAGTATAGGTATATCAGTTTGGAAGCACTGTTTGATGATCTTTGAATTGATCACGTTTATTTGCTTGTTATTTTTTTGTCTACCAGATAAGATAACTTTGTCGCATTTAATATTGCTCTCATTAACTTCAAAGAATTTTTTACAGATGTAGGGAGCGCCGCTCCTTTTGAGACATTGTAATATGTCTGGTGTAAATGGCGACAGATTATCTACTACGAGTGTGATCAAATTCTTCTTATCTTACCCTAGCTATAATATTTAATTATAACGTGTTGATATAACTATCGTGGCTTTATGAATACACTTATGCGCTTTGGTCTTTTTAATGCCATACATATTACAGAAGGCTGATTGTTTGTAAGGGATATCAGTTCTGTCCTAACCGGGAACAGTCTTTATATGCCCATCACCTCTACGGTCCTAATAACGATCTAGCTGATTCTAGGTTTCGCATTAATCCTGTTATTGATCAATAATTGCTATAGAACATCTTTTTATTATTCCTCTTTGACCTTTTTCAATTATGAGATTTAAAAGCCACTCCTATGTTTCTGTCACAAATGCACTTAATATACTAAAAAGGAATATTGGCATATCGCAGCTTGAAACTGAGAAGGTATCAATTGTAAGATCTTATGGCCGAGTACTGGCCGAGAATGTAATATCCAACATCAACGTCCCTCAGCATAGTAGATCGCAAATGGATGGATTTGCTATAAATTATAGGGACGTCGTAACTGCGTCAAGAACGGCTCCAGCCGTCCTAAAATTGATTAGAGCCCAGTTAAAACTTGGAAGTTTTCCAAGTTATGTCCTCCACAGAGGAGAAGCTTGCAGAATTTTAACTGGAGGATTCTTGCCTGATGGATCAGATACAATTGTCCCAGTTGAACAAGCAGAGGTTTTCACACAGGATAGGCTTAAAATTTTTGAAAGAGCACCTGAGGCATCATATGTATCGGCTATTGGCACCGATATAAAACAAGGAGAGCAAATATTGAGCAAGGGGAAGATAATAAGAGCTCAAGACATTGGAATTCTGGCTTTAATAGATGCTCCCAAGGTATCTGTATACAGAAGGCCTACTGTTGCTTTGATTCCAACAGGAAGTGAATTGACAGCTGACTTTAATAATAAGAATTTAGGAAAAATTCCAGATACCCATAGTTACATCTTGGCAAGGATAATACAGCAACTAGGCTGTATACCGATCAATCTAGGAGTCACAGCGGATGACACAAAAAAAATTGCTAAAAAAGTTAATTACGCTTGCACACAGGCGGACTTGATTTTGACAATAGGTGGATCTTCTGTAGGAAAGTACGATATTGTGGAAGAAGCAATTAATTCTATTGGCTCTCCGGGCGTTCTGGCACATGGTGTAAAGCTGGACCGTGGAAGAGTTACCGGTTTAGCGGCTGTCAAAGGCAAACCTATTATAATATTGCCTGGTCCTATCCAAGGAGCAGTAAATTCATTTATTATTTTTGCTTACCCATTACTGACGTTTATGGTAAGCAGATCAGAAAGGACGCCCAAGATTTGGGCTATTGTAACCGACGGATGGCAAGCTCGTAAAAAGTTCTCGTCTTTTACAAAAATAGTTTATGTAAATTTATCTTGTTCACCTGCAGGCTTTAAAGCAAAGCCTTTGAGCGGTGAAACAGAGAGTATGACACTACTGGCCAAAGCCAACGGTTATATCATCATTCCCGAAAAAATAGATAATATCAAGAGTGGAGAAAGTGTGCAGGTCCACTTACTTCCTGGCTTATCTTATATTAACGACCAGTTCATTGAGTAATATTCTTGAATCTTGTCTCCAATCGGCTAGCACTCATACTAAGAACAGGGCTGCTAACGCCTTTCTAACATACAAGTACAATGTCCCTGAAATTCTACTAGCCTAATAAATATCATTATAATTATTATTCTGCATGGCACGATACTACTCAACAATCCGCGGACTGACCAATTGAATCCTATTCTTCCATGTACTATGCACATTTACGCTGTATATCATCCATTCCTGGCGTTCATGCTTGATTTTTGGACTTCTGAAGTTGATTTCTAAAATGCATTCCAAACAATGGGTTGAAAATATATGGTAAAGTGTGTTTAAACCATATTCCAGCTCTAACATAAAAGGGGATTATTATTTCAAGACGATGAGAGCGCGCTGCATCAAGGATTGCTTTTGAGACGGCCTCCGGTCTGAGTGCAAAGCCCGTGTAATTGGGCACGTGCCGCTTAAATGATTCATTATTAAAGAAATTTGTCGCCTTTACAGCAATAGGACTAACCACTGTGACTGCTACGCCAGTCTCGTGTAATTCATGATATAAAGACTCTGAAAATCCGAGCATAGCATATTTTGTGGCACAGTATGCAGAAAGACCAGCAACTCCAAAACTTGCTGCAACCGAGGCGACATTTACTATATGCCCTGATCTCCTCTTGAGCATAGAATTAAGAAAAGCCTTGGTACAGTATACCATGCCTAGATAATTGGTCGACGTCATCAATTCTATGTCCTCTATGCATATATTTTGCACATTGTCATACACTCCGAAACCAGCATTATTTACTAAAATATCAACTTGTCCAAAACTTCCAAGAATCTCATTCCCCATTCTTTTAACATCTGATTTGTTAGCTATGTCGCACGGATATGCCAAAGCTGCTTCTGGGTTAAAATTTCCTCTTAACGATTTCTCGAGTTCGGCCAATTGTAGTTTTGAGCGGGCTACAAGTATTACTGTGCGTGAGCCGTGACTAGCAAAATCTATGGCAGTTTGTCTGCCAATTCCTGATGATGCGCCGGTTATGAGCACTACTTTACCATCAAATCTTTTCTTTTTATGGTTAGTTACTTGCAAGAAGATTTTGTAAAGTGCTTTCTTTTCGTTATTAAACCTTGTAGCCGTATTGAGTAAATCTATTACAATATTTCATTATTATAATTCCTGTATATCCATGTAGTCTTAATCGCACGGATCCATCGTATACATATCTACGCTACATCAAACTACTATCACAATATCTTAGTAATATAGTTGTTTCGTAAAACGACTTGATGGGAATATTTTTTACAAATCAATGTATCATATTGACTTATGTCAGATAATGACGGAAAAATAAAAACGGATAAGGATTTTTATGTCAAAGTACTGCAAAATTCCGTAAAGTTTTATCTTCCTAGGGTAGAAGGATATTTAGAAATAGTGCGGAAAATTGCCTCTGATTTCGGCGCAATGTCTTTGATTGAATTTGATGGATATTTCGACGGGAAATTCGAGCCAGTCAAATATACTCGTGTAGAAGTTCACACTAATGATATAGAGGAAAAAAACATTATAGGCCTTGCGAACCAAATCAGAATAGTACTCAAACAAAAAAGCCTTGCATTAGAGTTCAATAATCGTTTATTTTTAGTTAATGACTCTAATATTTCTGCGAATTCTTCTGATTAGTAACGCGTACTACGTCAAATGATACATGATGTAATCCTATTTCTAAATAAAATACCAAACTATTGATTTGATATATCGGAGTATAATAACTGGGATTTCAAAAAAAGTGATATAAGTGGAAAGAGTTTGGGTCAGATGGTTTTTATCAGCTTACGATAATGATCCTTGTTTTTGGAGACTTCCTCGTTCCACTTTTCTTCTGTAAAACCATGAACTTCCATACCGTGTTTTTTTGCATTCTCAAAAAGCTGTTCTTCGGTCTCCCCATACATTGTATGCGTACACACGGGATCTCCTGCATCCTTACAATTTATTGATAAAGTCATTTTACTTGCGTTTAAAAGGAAGTACTGTTATTTAAGTATGTTTTTTGCATTCCTGCTGTCTGGCAATAATGTTTAATGGATCTGCAGTTTGAAAGTATGTGGAAAACGTTCGCACTATCCTAAAATAATGAAGATTATACTAGCTGACTTCATTAATATCACCTTTATAGATCTGCGTCAAAAGAAAATTAAATATATATAGATATAATAATCGTATTAAATCAGCCATGGTAAGCGACCTGTTGCCAGCAGAAATTCTGACGATTATTGATGCCGTTAGCACAGCTGTTCTTGCTGTAATTACATACTTCTACGCTAAAGAAACAGGATTAATCAGAAAAACTGCGCAGCATCCAAATTTTTCTTTACAGCCAACACTTTACACTTCCGAG
Organism: Thermoproteota archaeon; assembly: GCA_046728625.1. Lineage (GTDB taxonomy): Archaea > Thermoproteota > Nitrososphaeria > Nitrososphaerales > Nitrososphaeraceae > DASQQB01. Next base: position 7,574 of record JBKPEX010000422.1, on the reverse strand, counting down.
AGTGATGGTATTAATAGAACGGATAAATCCTCCTCCGCTATGTTAACCAAATTAAATCTAATAAACAACGGTCTACCCGCTAATGACATACGTCTTGATTGTTCATGGGTCGAGAGCAAGTCGTCCAAGGGCAGTTCCGTTAGCGTCAGAAAGTTCTACATAATGTCGTTGAGCAACAACGGGAATTCTATTCTTAACGGTGTTCCTATTCAAGATATAATAAATGATGGGCAGCACCTGCTAGTATCGTTAACATGCAAGGACACAAAAGGAGAATTGTACTCTACCAGTTTCGATATGGACTTTCAAACAATTAATTCAGAAAGTAGAAATGTTGCATATGAGTATTTACGTGACTTTAAACCAAAGGAATAAGTTATTATCCTATTATCCTAATGTGAACTTCATATAATTTATAAAATTTATTTGCAAATCCATTACTATAACATTATGTTCCTGTGTTTATTACAATCTTCTGACCGGCTGCAATCCATTGCGTTACAACAATTACTTTATTACATAACTACTAGTAAGTGGAGACAAGTTATTTCCGATGATTGAATTTAGTGGTTCCAGAGATCGCATTAAGAAGGGTGGAGGTTTGCTGAGTTATAAAATATTCTACTAGGGAGAATTTTTGGTCAATTTGGACATATACTAAAATTACTCGATAATATTTACTTTTTTCTCCACAATGACCACAACTTTGGCGCTGGTAGTTTCTTTAGCATTATTCTTTGGTATATTGACTTTATTCTCTCCGATGAATGAATCATTTTTAAACACAGCCAGGGCGGAACCAGAGGTACTGCGATTATCGGAATCTACGATAGTAATGGTATCCGAAGCAACGCTTATCGATAACTATCACGTCTCTGATTACAGAGCAGATTTTCTTAACGAGTTATTAAACATCGTAAAAAACTTTGAATATACTGTTGATCTTCCTGGAAAGCAAATCTTTCCTAATGATAAAATAAAGCAAAGTATTACAAGCGATTACAAATCTGCTGAATATAATATTGCTAACTTAAACTACGTATTATTAGGCTTTAAGATAACAGCTTCGGATATAAAAATACATGTAGATCCAAAGAGAATCGATAGTTCAAAGACAAGAATAAACATTCCTTTGATGCATGCAAAGAATGTAAAATTAAGTAACGGTCACATTAATTTATCTTACAATCAAATTGACCTTAATTCTGTGTACGGCATTTATGATAAGAATACAGATAAAATGACAGTCCATATACCTTTTGGTGTTACAGCAAATAATATCATAAATGCAAAGGGAATAATTACCTGAAATTACTCTAATTATTTGATTAAGTATATCATATTTAGACTGATATTGTACGACAAAAGATTTAGTTCAGTTGGAATGTATTATTAATGCTGAATGATCTTGTACACAATTTTCTGCCTATATAATGTTGGCGAGAAATCTTTATTTCATGTTATCTACCTGTTAATAGTACTCCATACATGAAAGTATTTCTTGCACCGAACACTTCAGACGAAGAAATCGTGATAAGAGCAAGGAAAAAATTAATTGAAAACGGCTTCATCGATGAAGACATACAGATTAATTACAATACACAAGAATTAGAAGTTGGCGATTTCTTTGTCAGTTATGATCCTCCAGACCTAGTAATAAGAAATGTTTATGATAAAACGCGAAATGGCGTGGTTAAGATGAAAAGCAGTTCAATGATCAAAATTTAGTTTTACTGTATTTGTGTTTTAGGTTTGGCTGTATAGAATTTTAGTTTTTCCTTAAGATCTTCTACCAAGTGTTGTAGACTTTGCTTTTGTTCGCAACCATCATTCATGGATCTTACTGTCGTTTGACCACGTTCAAATTCCTCGTCTGAGACTATTATTGTAAAAACAGCATTATTTGAATAAGCATCTTCCAGCTGTTTTCGAAGCGATCTGTCTTGGAAGTCATATTCAGCAATAATTTCATTGTTACGCAAATCTGAGACTATTTCTATCGCCTTGTTTCTTGCTTTATCAGAAAGATACGCAACGTATACACTTTTCTTTTCTTTTCGTTGTGACTCACCTTGCTTTAAAAGCCCGTGTTTTTGCAAGGCTGTAATTATTCTTTCGACTCCTCCAGCGGCCCCTATTGCACCGAGATCCTTTCTTCCAAAAGAAGCTGTTAATCTATCGTATCTACCACCACCTACTAACGCACCCATATCACATAATGTCGGATCAAATACTTCAAAGACCGTTCCCGAATAGTAGTCTAGTCCTCTTACAATCCCTAGATTAATTCGAACATTATTTACTTTTCTACTCCTTAGCGAATCTGATAATGTTACCAATTTATTCCAATTTGCTAATTCCTTTATATCTGCAATTGAAGAGAGACTGTCTATACTTCCTGTGTTACTTGAAAGACTTATTAGACTGTGTAACTTTGAAATATCGATCTTATCTCTATATTCCTCTTCAACAGCTTTTGCACCTTTTTTTGGAACTTTGTCGATGGCCCTGTACATTTCAAGCATTACCGCCTCGTCAGAAATACCCAGCCTTTGTTTGATGTATTCTTCTAATACCTGTCTGTTGTTTATATCAATAAGGGATTTCAAACCCAACTTTTTGAAAAAAATTGAAGTGAATTCTATTACCTCTGCTTCCGACTCCTCATTTATGGATCCATAGATTTCGATATCCCATTGGTGGAAATACCTATATCTGCCAGCTTGCGGTTCATCATACCGCCACACTCCTGCAAAGGAAGCAATCTTTGATGGCATTCTAAGATCTCTCCTTGCTGCTACAAACCGTGAAAGTCCAATCGTCAAATCGAACCTTAATGCAACATTCCTATTTCCCTTGTCGATAAAACTGTAAACATCATTTGAAATAGCTGGGCCAGCTTTTGCTTCTAAAGTTGAAACTAATTCAAGCGGTGATGGTTCTACAAATTTGAAGTTAAATAAACTTGTAGTTTCAAGAAATACATCTTTTATAAAGCTTATATTATAAAATTCTTCAGGACTGAGATCTCTCATTCCTCGAGGCAAGTCTAACTTCATAATTAAAGGCACTAACAAAGGTTAGCATTTAGATTTTGCGATTTTGCTGATGTTGATAGTAGCCCATTAGGACATCACAAGAAAATGGATTTTTCTAGAAATATAATAATGCAATAAATATAATAATAATGCCAGTTATTTGATAGTTTATGTCTCGTACATGAATTCACATTCGTTTTCTCCAGCAGCACCTGTACCAGAGGCAGGCTTCCATTATCTAGACCATATCACTGATGTTATTATAGAGGCCTTTGGTACTACACTTGAGGAGGCTTTCGCAAACTCAGCGAAGGGCCTCGTTAATACAATGTTCGATATCAATTATCCGCCTAATGAACAAATTGCTCGCGATTTAAGAGAAGTTGAAATCGAAGCGGAAGGTTATGATTACAATAGCCTATTATATGATTGGTTAGAGAAGGTTCTCCTGATTGTACTCGTGGACAGAATTTTGGTAACATCCTTTAATGTAAAGATAATTTCATCGGCATCTCCTAATGCCAAAACTCCTAATACCCATGACCAGAGTTTTTGTTATTTTTATCTTGAAGGGGCAGCTAGAGGCGAGCCCATATCTCTTGATAGACATGAGTATAAAGTAGAAGTAAAGGCAATAACGTATCATGGCATGGAGGTAAAGCAAGATAATGATAGATTCGTTACAAAATTTTTGGTAGATTTATAAGTTAATGAATTATGGTTATAAGAGTTGTATCTTTGCGCAAAGAGATTCTGTGTTATATTAAAAAATTTAAATAGCAAATATGTCATTAAGTACTTCTACACATGAGTGATGATACAAAGTCCTCTTCTCCCTCTACTACATCCACAAGCGGTGCAAATCAAACGTTATTAGAGATATCTGAGAAAAATTTCGACGAAATAGTGGCAGGGGACAAGCCAGTTCTGGTAGATTTTTGGGCCACCTGGTGTGGGCCGTGTCAATTTATGCTCCCAATCTTTGACAAATTGGCAAAGAAATACAGTGACAGAGTATCGTTTGGAAGAATCAACGTTGACGATAACCAAGGAGTTGCAATGAGATTTGACGTTTATGCGATACCCACTTTTATTGTATTCATGAATGGGAAAGCGATAGATAGAGCCGTTGGCGCAGTAGGAGAAAAAGGTCTTGAAGGATTATTACAAAAGTATCAGTAGAAAATATAGGTATTGAATCTGAACTCAGATCTTATAGATTAGATACGTCGGATTAAAGGTTTAATGTTTTACCACTAAACACGGTATACAACATATATTTTTTCAAGTCATTTATTTTCCTATGTCGTATGAAATAAAAGATATCAGATATAACCAAACGCTGAATCTGTCTTTCTTTTTAGATGGAGAATGTGATCAAGAACATCCTTCTGTTCTTCATCCAGACGGTGATTAAATCGTTCGATTAACATCTTTGCTTGTTTACTATTCAAATCTGTATAAAAGACATTTCCTTCATTAATTTGTCTTCCTATAGAAGGTCCCTTGATGGAAACGGCGACTTGCATTCCTTTTTTGGCTTCTTCAATAGCCTTGCTGTTTTCTTGCACCTGATGAATAATGCCAACTTTCTTACCGTCTTCGTTCATAACATGGGATTTCTGTCTGAGTTTCCCTGCGAGAATTTCAGCCCCAAATACTGCGGGATCATTTCTTCGGAAGATGTATCCCTTCATAAACTGAAATTTACAAATAGGAGGCAGCTCATTAAATAAAATACTCTCTTCGTGCTCCTTTTGATACGCAACCCAATCTGTATAGTTGCGGACAAGATTGTATATTATTTTGTCGTTAAAGAGTTTTATCCCGCGTTCATTGGCTTCTTTCTGCGCATCGTCTAGTACCTTTACATTGAATCCAAGTACAACTCCCAGGTATCGATCTTTTTCTCTTACTGCTGAGGCCGCAATTATATCTCTTCTAGTAATGTTACCTATATCCGCAGTTTGTATCGGGATTCTATCTGCTTTCTTGAGCATATCAATAATAGCTTCGATAGACCCAATCGTGTCGCATCTTAAAGTGATCCCTACTGATTCTGTATTATTTACAATGGCACTCTTAATCTCCGCTTCCACTAATGATTTTACTCTCGACTGTTCCTCTTTATTATTGACTACATAAAGCGGGCTTCCTGCTAGTACCCCATCTAACTCAGGCGACGTAATTTTTAAACCAGCTGCTGATGCTACTTCGGTAACTGGCTTAAATTTATCTCTTGGATCCCGCATTTCATCTAGAGGCTTGGGCAATAGAAGTGATTTGATCTTTGTAACAATGGCCTCATTTCTTTTTGCCACAACGATAGTGTCGCCCTGTTTTATAATACCCTCAAGAAGTATAAAATTTGCTGACGGTCCGAGACCGACCTCCTCATTTACTTCAAGCACGATTCCCCTTGCTATTTCATCCTTTTGTCTTTCTAGCTTCTTTGCCATATATTGCTGGGCAAGGCCTATTAATACTGCAAGTAACTCTGGAATCCCTATACCTGTTGATGCACTGACAGGTACAATTGCTACTTCCTTCGTGAACTCCTTAATCCGCCAAAATGCTTCCGAATTATAACCTAACCTTGAGAGTGATCCCACGACGTTGTATATTTTTTCGTCTAAGAGAGTTTGAATAGCAATATCCTGTGTCTTTAGCTGTTGAGTAATAAAGAGTGGAGTCGCAGCAGCAGCCTTATTAGTTTGGTCGTTTGGCAAAGAAAATCCCTGGGTGACTGATGGCGCTTGTCTCCAACCTGCAATCATATCAACTTTGTTCAAGGCTACAACAAAAGGAACTTTTCTTTTCTGTAGGATTTGTATGCTTTCCAACGTCTGTGCTTCAAATCCTTTATTTACGTCGACGACTAGGATTGCAATATCTGCTGCAGAACCCCCGCGGACTCTGAGGTTGGCAAAAACTTCATGTCCAGGGGTATCAATAACTAATAAGCCGGGAACTGAGACTTCAGATTTTGCCAATTTTTCATAGAGCGTACCTGTAATTTTTATTACTGTTTCAAGAGGAAAGAAGCTTGCTCCTATGTGCTGGGTAATGCCTCCGGCTTCGCGTGCTTGTACTGCAGTTCCACGAATTTTATCAAGTAGCGAAGTTTTGCCTGAGTCTACATGACCCAAAACTACTACAACTGGCTGTCGAAGCTGCACTTTAATTATTTCTACTATTAAAAATCACTTGTGACTCTTTTATGAAGCTTTCAGATGAGTCAGAGGCATGAATGATATTATCTGTCAGGCCGAGTCCATAGTCTCCTCTTATTGTTCCAGGCGCTGCCTCGAAGGATTTTGTTGTACCTATCATATTTCTTACCGTACTTACAGCATTGTTTCCTTCTAGTATACAGGCTACCACAGTGCCAGATATGATAAATGACACTAATTCATTGAAGAAGGGTCTTTGTTTATGGACAGAATAAAATTCTTGTGCCAGTTCCCTTGTAAAATCATACGATGTGATTTTGATAATCCGAAAGTTTCTCTCTTCAAACCTAGAGATAATTTTGCCTATTAATTGACGTTTGAATGCATCTGGCTTTATCACAATAAGAGTTCGTTCTAGGGGCATTTAGTAGTCTAATTCACTGCCTTTTGCTTGTCTTAATGCCACCCTTTACATATTTAGTTGTCCACTTTAACTTTCTCGGGTCGCGTTTCAATTTGCGTAAATTCTTTTTGCACTTATCTGAGCATGTCCATTGAATCGAACCATCATTTTTAACAAGCATTGTTCCATGACCGGTAGTAATTTGTTTGCCGCAAAAAAAACAGTATCGTAGAGATGTCGCTGATTTGCTCATTAAGTATATCCTGCTCCTCTACTAAAGGCTTCTACAGATTGTAAAGTCCTCATAATATAATAAATTTCCATTCTTATGCAGGTATCAGCTGCTTGTTCTTCCTTTATTTGCTTTGACAAAAACCCTATCACTTTATCTTACGAGCTTCTCGCTCCGTTTCCCTAAGCATTAATATATCATTCATTCTTATTGAGCCCTTGACGTTTCTAGTTAGAATACGACCCTTGTCTTTCCCTTCCAATACTCTCACTCGCACTTGAATGACTTCACCTGCAATTCCGGTTCTGCCGACAATCTGAATTACCTCTGCAGGGATTACTTTTTCTTCCCCGCTTGTTTTACTCATTCAGCTAAATTCACCCGATCTTTTTTTCTTTTACAGCTGAAATGGAACTTATAACCTGATCTACTATATGCTGCGCTTCACCTGCATCTAAAATAGTAGCAGCAGCTGATCCAACATCTATACCTAGCGATACTCCAAGTTGCTGTTTACTAGGTACAAAGATGTATGCAGCGTTTCTTTCATCGCAAAGAATTGGTAGATGAGCAACTACTTCTGGTGGTTCTACATCCTCAGCTATCACAACGAGTCTACTTGTACCTCGCTCAATTGCTTTGGTTGTTTCGTTCGTTCCCTTTCTTACCTTTCCGCTTTGTTTTGCTAATCTTATAGCCTCGTATACTGCACCTACAAGGTCTTGGGG
>JBKPEX010000395.1:0-19613 GCA_046728625.1 Thermoproteota archaeon | reverse complement strand
AGAGATAGCCGTGACGCAACACCGAATATAGATCTGAGAAAACATGAGAAGGAACGATCTCTTATAATTATTGACTCTTTAAAAGGTTATTTTGGAAAGCCAGAAGGCATAATGCCATTTATAAAGCAGATATTGGATCATGCCGACCTGTCAGGAAGAAGTGGAGTATCGGTATTTGGTGACGTAGGTCCATTCTTTTACTATCCTAATAAGCATGATCACCTTATACAACATGAATTGTCAATCCCTTCAGAACACAAAAATATGAATTTGAAAACCTTTTGCTTGTATCATAAAAGAGATTTCGACACAAGGCTTCCAGAGGACCACAAGGAGAAATTGATAGGACATCATGGCAAAGATCTAGTTATAATACCTTCTTCTTAATCCTCCTGTATCTATGATGGAATAGGTATAACTAGTGATAAATGGCCAGAACGAGTGTACTCTATTAACTTCATAGCAACAGTACAACAACCAGATTTCTTTGTATTATTATTCCCTGCGGTACAAAAATGATCGATTGGCTAATATATCAGAGTTCTAAAGAAGAAAGAAGTAGTATAGATAATGAATAGGTAACAGAATCTTCCCAGTTATTCTCTAAACACTTTGACAATAGATCCTCGGCTGGGTCTACAATAGATTTACCAGGAGGAATAAAATTACTACATGGACATCTTTAGGGAAAGTGAAATGAAATAGCAGATAATAATAAAAGGTTTAGAGATGGGAATAGAATAAGATATAGATGGTTTGGACTCTTTCGCATGATAATAAAATAGTTGGAGAATGGACAGATGAGTTTGTTCAAAAAGTCTCAAATGCTGTTAATATAGATATGGAAAGGATAGCCGAGTTTCTACCAGATCCAATTAGAAATAAAATAGAGCACAAAGAAGAGTAAGTCCTAGATTCTTACACTACATGAATATAATTGACATAGATAAAAGCAGACCACAAAAAGAATCTTAATCTATCTGTCTTTAGTGGTCTTTTTAAGCAAGTAAAATGATATGGTCAATCAGGTAAAAGATGGAAAAGAATGACAGTAATAGATGAAGACTTGTTTAAATATATTAGAGTAAACAATTCTATCTGTATTCATTATCTTCAAATAAATACACAGATGACAAAGTACTATGTCAAGATGCTAGTATAGTTATAGCGCAAAAATACAATTGACCTGAAAAAATGCTTATTGTGACTCCACTGCACATGCGAGACAATAACTGGAGAATACATTAATCTATCTGTTCTCTATATGTAGACTCTGAGCAACGAAATTAAATAGAAATCTAAGTTTGTCCTGAATCTTTATGTAATGTGGCTAATGTTGGCTAATACCAACATCGAGTAAAATCAAGCACGTCCGCTTAAGTGTTTAATATATACCCATACTAAACTCTATATCCAGAGTAGTTCTACTCTCATTTCCCTATAAATATAGCATATAAACTAAAATTGGCTTTATTGCGAGTATATATTATAAGCAGATACCAATAGGTTTTAGTTTCTGATGAACGTCCTTGCAATTGACTAATTAGATTAAAAAAGTAAAATATTCTAATATACCCACTATTAGTTATTACAAATGGGAAATGTAAAGGGTGAAAATATATCATTAAAGAAAATCTCATAATGAACTGCTTCCACGGCGGAATTTATTCTGTAGATCCTCGACTAGTAAAAGTGGATTTTAGTTCTAATGTTAATCCTTTAGGAATCTCTATCGCGGTTGTAAATTCAATTCAAAAAAATGCTAGATCACTTTCTTCAGTCTATCCCGATCCTCATTGTCTTGAGTTAAAAAAGAATCTATATGATTATCTAGACAATAGGTTAGACTTAGATTTAGATTGGATCACAGTAGGAAACGGATCAACTGAAATAATTCATAACTTCGCTAGAGCATTCATACGAGATAAGGTAGTAATTCCCGCTCCAACTTTCTGTGAATATGAACTTGCCTCGAGAAGAATGGGTGCTAACATTCTATATGCTCCATTAAAGAAGGATTTGTCTATGGACGTCGAGCTTATAATCGAGAAGGCCAAAGATGTTGATGCTGTATTTATATGTAATCCTAATAATCCCACTGGATTAGTTTCATCTAAATCGATTAAAAAAATAGTTGAGAATGTTGATGGTTCCACAAAAATTCTACTCGATGAGAGTTTTATTGAACTTGTTGATGAAGGAACCGATCATTTTAGTTTAATCAATAAAGTTAAGGAATTTGATAATCTAATAATTTTGCGATCGTTGACGAAATCTTTTGGCCTCGCTGGATTAAGGGTTGGTTATAGTGTCTGCAATCCCAAACTGTCTAAGAAACTATCAGTTAATCAAATATCTTGGAGTGTAAATGGCATAGCTCAGATGGCTGGGATTGTTGCTTTGAAGGATATTAAACATTTAACAAAAGCAAGATTAATAATTAAAAAGGAACGGAAGTTTCTACACGATAGAATAAGAAAACAGATGAGGGGTCTAATTCCATGTAAATCATTCGTGAACTACTTTCTAATTTATTTAAACAATGGAAAGAGCTCTATGAAAATAAGAAACGATATCTTAAGAAGAAGTGGAGTACTAGTTAGAGATTGTAGCACTTTTACAGGCATGGGCGAAAAATATATTCGGGTATCTGTCAAAACACATGATCAAAATGTCATTCTGCTTAAGGCTTTGGAATTGATTGACAAATAATGAATGCAAAATTGATAATGGTCCAAGGTACATCCTCAGGCTCAGGCAAGAGTACAGTAGTAACTGCATTTTGTAGAATTCTAACAAATAGAGGATACAGTGTAGCTCCATTTAAAGCTCAGAATATGTCTTCGAATATCTATATTATTCCCAGAACAAAATCTCATAAAATTGCTAGAGTGCAAGCAATTCAAGCACTGGCCTCGAGAAAGGAACCAGACATACGAATGAATCCCATATTGCTAAAGCCGCTTGGGCATTATAGAAGCAGTGTAATTTTAGACGGAAAGTTTTACTCAGAAATGCATGCAAAAGAATATTACGAAGAATTTGTACTACAAAAGGGTTTTCAAATTATTTTAAATGCTCTTGACAGTCTTAGAAAAGAGAATGACATTCTTGTAATAGAAGGTGCGGGTTCGCCAGCGGAAATCAATATCTCAAAATATGATGTAGCGAACATGGTGCTTGCACATAAAGTCTGTGCACCTGTAATAATAACTTCGGATATTGAAAGAGGGGGATGCTTTGCAAGTATAGTAGGCACAATGAAATTGTTAAAACCATCTTACAGAAAGCTGGTCAGAGGCTTTATAATAAATAAATTTTTAGGTGATAAATCTCTTTTAGATAAAGCAATAAGTTACACCGAGAAATTTACACAAAAAAAAATTTTTGGAATAATACCAAAAGTTGAATTTAACTTACCTAATGAGGATTCATTAGATGGGAATAACTACGTTACCTTCAAATCTAATCTACCAGAAGGTTTATGGGATGACCAAATTGACCTTATTGCAAAGGCAGTGGAAGAAAGTGTTGATATGCAAAGCATATTGATGGAGGTAATAAGATAACTGAAGAATGAATGAATTTTATTTTCTTTTTTTATCTCTAGGTATAGGAATTGCTATTGATCTTGTTTATGGCGATCCTTCTAATAAATACCACCCTGTTGCATGGCTAGGCAAAATCATCACATTATTTATACCATTGCTAAAAGGTGAAAAGAATTCTCAAAATAAGGAAAAACTAAATGGAATGATCTTTGCCATTACCTTAATCATTGTAGCTGGACTTACAATACATTATTTTATACTTACAACTTTCCATTTGCTAGGAGAAGCTGCGACGATTATCCTCTCTGCTCTGATTTTAAAAATTACTATTGCGATAAGAGGAATGGAAAAACACTCTAAAGCAATTATGTACTCACTAGAGGAAAGAGATCTTAAACAAGCTCAATATAATCTCTCAATGATAGTAAGAAGGGATACAAAAAACATTGACGAACCACATATTATTTCTGGTACTATAGAATGTATAGGGGAAAGTACTGTTGATGGAATTATCTCACCTTTATTTTACTTTTCGTTGTTTGGTCCTGTTGGCGCATTTGCTGAAAGGATAATTAATACGCTTGATTCTATGATAGGTTACAAAGACGAACCGTACCAACATATTGGATGGATGTCTGCCAGACTTGATACTCTTTCCAATTTTATTCCATCGAGAATAAGCGCATTTTTAATGGTGATCTCTGCAAAGATGATAGGTGCAGACTGGAAAAATTCAATAGAAGTGTTAAGACGTGATCATAATAAAACTTTTAGTCCTAATGCTGGATACCCAATGGCTGCAATGGCAGGTGCTTTAAGAATAAAACTTGAAAAGATTGGGCACTATTCACTGGGATATGAGTATGAATCTGTGTCTATAGAAAAATGTAGAATTGCGATTTCCATAATGAAAGCGACGACGGTTCTGTTTTGTACTTGTTTGTCTCTTCCTATTCTAGCAATTTTATATGTCCTGGGCTGGTGGAAATTACTATTTGGTTTTTAGATCAATTCAGTCAATTATTTCTTTTCTGACGATAATACCCGTGCATAAAAAGTCCTTGAATAGTAGTAATAGCAATCTTAATGATATTTACTACATTGCAAAAAATATGTATCTTTTTCCAGTTGTCGGTGTTATAATAGGAATTATAGTAGGAGGATTAGCTTATGGGATTTCATTTTATATACAACCATTATTAACAGGCCTACTAATCACTTCCGCATTCATAATAATCACTGGCGCAAATCATATTGATGCTCTTGCCGACTTTGCCGACGGATTGATGACAAAAGGTGGAAAAGAATTTAAGGTCAGGGCTATGCGAGACCCTGCAGTAGGATCTGCAGGAACTGTTTCCATTGTTATTTATGTTGCTGGTATGATTATTGCCCTATCTAGTTTTCAAACTGGAACGAAATTGCTTACTGGTATTATTGTGTCCGAAGTAGTTGCAAAATATATAATGGTTATACATGCTTATAGAGGATTATCGGCGTGGGAAGGTTTTAGTTCTCCATTCACCGCTGCTATGAAGGATAAACGAAAAGTGTTAGCTTCTACGGCAATTACCTTGCCTACTATATGGTTTTTAAGTAATAGTTATGCGTGTTTAGTATCATTAGGTTTATCGTTAGCAATTGCTGTAATCATACAGTATATTTCAAACAAAAGCTTTGGGGGAATCTCTGGTGATGTAATAGGCGCTTCAAACGAAATTACCAGAATCTCTTGTTTGCTAATTTTCTCTTCCATGTCATGATCATACAATTAATGTCAGATTATTAATAAGCGATCGATCATAGTATCTGGAAGCAAATAATAAGGTCGTTTAAAGAGATATCAGTGAGACTAGATAGTGTGTTCTTTTTTCAAAATACTATAATATTTTCTTATGCGCTTTAATCAATTAGGAAGGAATCTATAATATAATTTGTATGTGTGTGATAGTTGTTGAAATACGCTTATGTTTTTTTCTTACTCGGTTAACAATTTAGCTGAATATATCCAAAAATATAAGCCAATCATAAACTTAACATTGCCTAAATTAATACTATATAATAATGGCTACTGAAAAAGAATATCCTCGAGACGAAGTGCAACATGAGACAAAGACCCTTCTGACATTACCAAATATTCAATACCTAGTAGAAGGACTGGATGCTTTGCTGCATACTAACCTGGATGGTAATAAACGGGCTGAGGTTATACAGTTAAGAGACGAACTAGCATCGTATGTGAATAGTGTCTTCTCAGATGTGTCATGAGCTATTTTTCGATACTATTCAGCAAAGCCATCATGTCTTTATTTGATGATAACAATGGTTGTTGGTAAGGCTTTTGCTTTCACTATTACTCTTCATTAGGTATTCGAGATACAGATTTTGCTATCTTATTCTAACATGCGTCCTTCAATTTGAACAGAATCTTGGTTAGATCTTTAACAAACCAATACAGATGATTTCAGATAGCTATATCTTTCTACTAGTTAATTTATTTATGTTAAGGCTTGATATTCTATAATATCTATTTTCTACTACTTTTTGTTCTAAAGTTAACCCTACAGCTATCCTGTTCTACTTCTACATAGATTTTTGATGGATTGATATAAGGAATAGCTTGTTTAACTTTTTGTTCTATATTATCAATCACGGATTCGATTTTGTCAGTATCCAGACCATCCATGAGACTTACATCCATAGCAACTAATACATCTTCTGCTGCGAAATGCATAGTTCGTAGTGCAATTATTCTATTTACTTCTGGAATCTGATGAACCAAATTTACAATTCTTTTATAGTCTTTTTTAGATATGGATTCACCTATAAGTAACGCTTTGTTTTCTTTAGCTAAAAAGAATGCAAATATCATTAGTATAATACCTATACCAAGTGAACCTAACGCATCATAGATGGTATTTTTAGTTATTTGTGATAAGGAAATTCCTAACCACGCAATAATTATTCCAAGTAACGCAGCAGAATCTTCAGCGATAACAGTAAGAATTGACGGATCCTTACTTTCCTGAAATTCTTTGATTAAGTTGCTAAAGTTAATTTTTTCTCCTCTAGTTTCAATAGTTTCTTTAAATATAGAGAGTGCAATACGTAATGCATTACCTTCAAACGCTGCTGAGATTATTAAAATGACATAACTTACATTTATGTTTTCTATATGGTGAATTTTACCTAATATCGAACCAACTCCCTGTTCCACCGAGAGAATACCTGATATTCCAAAGATCATAGTTGCAACAATGAAAGACCAAAAGAATTGCTCTTTCCCATAACCGAAGGGATGACGTTCTGTGGCAGCTTTTGTGCTAGTTTTTATGCCCATTAAAAGCAATACCTGGTTAAATGTATCGGAAAATGAATGAAGGGTTTCAGCAAACATAGCAATGCTGCCGGTTGATATCGCAGCAATAAGTTTGGCTATTGCTACTCCGAGATTACCCAATAAAGCAGCATATACTGCTTTTCTAGATCGGCCTTTCAAATTGCCATCATCTAATCGAGGATATTGTTATTTAATATGAATCACGGTAGTTAAATCTTTGTTTATCAGATACGCAGCAAATTGTGGCATACTATTTGTGTACATAGACATTCTGAATGAGAACATAGGAAGGCCATAGCCTCTTTGAACAATAAAATAACTCCGTAACTGATACCATTTATGATAATTATGTGCAAATATAGTAACATGTATCGTTTCATGATAATATAGTGCGTTTTAAACCAGTATAATCTAACATAATCAACTTTATATCTAAACTAGAACACAAAACAAAAATCCGATTTCAAGTATCAAGCCATAAAGAATGATACCTGGGCCAAATTTGAAACTTACTACGGTCTTAATATTGTCCAATCGGGAAGAGAATAAAACAATATTACATAATTTCCAAGATTAATCGGTATCCCTTTTTTCGGTTCTATAAAAAAATCAATATTATCCTTTTCTTCAACAGATCTTAATATTGATCTTGCTGTCTCAGTAGGCTGTAAAGTGGCAATGACGGCTGATCCACTCACGACTCTTGATAGTTCCACAAGCCGTTTTACTTCATAACCTTTTAACCTTGGTATTTTAGTACTTGATTTTACTTGTATCAACCATTTTGTTGACATTCTTGTAGCAATAATATCTGCTGGTCCCCTGCTTCCTTTAGATAGTTGAATGTCCCATCCCTTGGATCTAAGATAAATCGTAACAACAAATTCACCTTCTCTACCAAACCTGCTCCATAATGGTACAACATTTGCTGTCGTTTGCAATAGTATAAGAACAAATATACTAAATGTCAAAGCTTTATCCTTTGTCCTCAAAAGTAGTTTACTATCATGTAAAATATATTAGAATATAAGATTATTTGCTTCTGAGGATAACCATTCCAGAGTTCGTTAATATAATTCCCCGTAGATCGTCAAATCCTACTAGCTCAGAGATCCATAATCGGGACTACCATATGTCAAGAAAGAACTTCGAATTTTTCGAGTTTTATAATAGTAGTAGACTATTTACTGGCGGAGTTAAAGCAAACCAAGACCTCTTCTTTTGTATAAAAACTATATTCTGTTCCTTGTATTCATAGTTTATGAATTTTATATGGCATAGAGAAATAGATAGAAAGAAAAGCTCACATGCATAAATGCTTATACTATCGCATAACAGCCGCAGCTACTACTGGGCTAGCTGGAATATTGCATATTGCTTTAGGTTTGGCTGCAATGGGTAGAGCTCCATTTTTTGGCATATTGTTCTTCATAATAGCCGGACTAGCTCAGATATTTTGGATATTACCTATGGTAAAACGGTGGGGAAGAACATGGTACTACATTGGAATAGGAGGTACTGTATTGCTAATAATTCTATGGGCAATAGTAAGGTTACCAAATATAACTTCAGGAACTGGATTTCCCCTTAATTGGGAGGACGTTTCCATAGTACTCCTTGAAATCATTTACACAGGAATAACTGCATTGATAATAGCCAAAGAAAGGATAGCACTTGCAGACAGTCGAGAAAAATAGCTAGATAATAATGCAATATAGTTCATTGTGCTCTGCTAAATGTGATGTTCTTACAGTTATTGTTATTATCGGCTAACTTCTTCCTCTAAAGTATACTATTTTTTAAAAGTTAAATTGACTGTGCTGTCCTGTCTTATTGTTCTCGCCGCTATAGGTAGAAAAATATCTTAAACATCTATTTGAGCATAATTTTCTTGGTTTTCTACTAGAATTATCTAATTTATTCTAAATTGCTACGTTGGGTGTTAATAATACCTTCAGTATCCCTTCTGGTCATATTGCATTTTGAACATCATGACTACTAATAGTTTACCACTATCGATGGTACTATTGATATCTCATATCTTAAACCTCATCTGGAGAAAAATTACCGTATAGTCAGGTAGTTAATAATAGCGTTACAATGCTACTTCATTCTACTCATGTTGTTGTTTTCGATAATGGGTAGGCTGACTTATCTGTAATATCTAGGATTCAGAATGTATCTAACTAACTGAAACATGGCTAGATAACTCTGATAGTTTATTTCGTCATCATAATTTTAGTTCTGTTTGGACTATTAGTGTGTTGATGCAATATCTATAAGTACATGTAGTAATGCAAATCATATTTTACACATTTGTATCTATGTTACCACGGCGCCATGACAACTACATAGTAAGACAATGCCTATTTGCTTGTCAGTATTGAATCCCAATAAAACTGTTGTAACCATTAATTCCACCAAGGTGACTTGTAATTTCTGATTTCAAACAATGCATTCCTTTCTAACTGGAACTCGCCTTTTCTTATTTAGCAAATCTAGCAAGCTGTTTTGTTATCTCGATCATCTTTTTCATATCCTTGCCTATTGAAGAAAAGGCATGACCAAATATTATATGCTCTACGCCCATCGCTCTGATTTGATCAATGTCAGTTCCAATTTGGTCAGTGGTACCGGTCATGGGCAATCTCTGTCCCTGAGAAGAATTTGAAAAAGAGGAAGAGGAGTCTAGCACATTGGGATATGTCAACATAAATACACGAATCTTTGAAGGGTCTTTGTCGGCCTTCCTTGCGCCTTCTCTTAAGGCGTTTATAGCCTGTTCAAGCTGTTCCAACGGCCCAAATCCAGCAACTGGTATCCAACCATCTGCATAGTTTACTATTCGTAAGAATGTCTTTGGGCTGAATCCACCAAGCAGTATTGGAGGATGAGGTTTCTGCACAGGCTTTGGCCCAATTTTTGAAGCTGGTATTGAGTAGAAACGGCCTTTAAATTCCACCACCTCATCAGTCCACATTCGTTTTAGCAATTGCAAAAACTCGTTTGCCCTTTCTCCCCTGTCTTTGTAGGGTACCCCAGAAACTTCATACTCATCCTTTGACCATCCAATTCCTAGACCCGCAACAACCCGTCCATGGGACAGGATATCAAGTGTTGCAAATCGCCTTGCCAATACTACAGGATTATGAAACAGCATATCAATAAGACAAGTTCCTAAAGATATCTGGTCGGTACTGCCTGCCAAGTAGCTAAGAGTCTCCAGCGGATCAAGTACATTTTGGTATTGAACTGGAAGAGAACCACCAGGAGTTCCAGGATATGGTGTCTTGGGCTCAAGAGGCCACAAAAGGCGTTCGAATACCCAAACAGAATTAAGGCCTTCCTTTTCAGCCTCTTTTGCGATATACAAAACGTTTTCTGTCGTAGCAGAGCCTCCGCTTTGTGGTAAAAGTATTCCAGCTTTCATAATATATACGAAAAGTTATAGTCAGTTGCTATTAAAACCTGTGGGATAAAGAAGGTAGATGGGTTCAGGCTACCGAGTCTTTTATGTTAGTAGTATGAGTACGTCTATGTCAAAAGAATATCCACTAAAATTGAATAATTTTAAAGCCATTATAGCAGAGCAAGTTTGATGATAAGTCCAGATGATGGCGACACCATTTTACTGTTCGATCAAGATAGTCAGTATCTATGCATAAATTATTCATTATTCACAAATGAAAAATTACGACTATTCAATTTCCTACTAAATGTCTGCTGTTTACTTTATAATTTCTTAATGGTTTTGATTTTTCTAAATACGAACAGGAATTAACGAGATAGTTGGTTAAACCTAAATAAATTTAGGATATATCTAAAAAAACACACGCATAAACCAATTGACCACTGACTACTAAAGGAATGCGGAAAGATGCAACAAATTATTCTATGTTATATAAATTCATTAAATTTAGCTCGCAATCTCAGCTTCAATATTTACAAAGAAATATCAGATAATAATAAAAGCTCATAGACAGCAATAAGATAAAATGGTTTGGACTCTATCACATGATAATAAAATAGTTGGAGAATGGACAGATGAGTTTGTTCAAAGGATAGCAACAGAGCCTAGAAAAATAAATATGGAAATGATAGCCGAGTTTCTACCAGATCCAATTAGAAATAGAATAGATCTCAATTCCAATAGGTAGCTTAACCTAGTTATTTACCATACCATAGATAGGTAAGCCCAAGAAATGATTGTCAATCTTCCTTGAATCCAATTTGATGCTTATCACTTTGCTATTGAATACAGAAACTGAAATAGGTACGTCTCTCCATTGTATTACGCCATTTGTAATTATGTCTGCTAAACCATAGAATTCTATATTATTGCCACGTGCTGATAGGGAAGCTGCATGTTTGACAGTTGTTTCGTTGGCATTATCTAATAGTGAAACGCCGGTACGAGATGCCTTAAATGCAACCAAGTGATTGTGTATGTCATCTCCATTAGTTGCCACCATTGTTATGTTAGCCTTGAAATATGTTACAGTTCCGTTTACTTCATTAAACCTCCACTTTCCACTTAATACATAACCTTGAGGTTGAATATCATTGTAGATAGTGGAGTTGGCAGTATTATTTTGATTTATTATTCTAACACCTTCATCTCCTTTTTTAGTTATTGAACCAACTGAAGAAGTAGTCCCGTTAGTAGCATTTGCGTTGTAAGCTTTTGATCCAGCTGTAACGTTCATACTGTTAAGTGTTGAGTTGGCTATAATATCGCGCGCTAGCGGGTTTATAGTGAGGCTATTTATCGTTCCTGTCATGTTGAAGCTGTTACGAGACGTACTGCCAATCTTAGACAAGCGAGTATTATTAGCCATAGTATTATTATCACCACCACCATTCTGTACCTGCGCCGATACTGAAAAATTATTACTGCATGCTATAGAGCATGTCAATATAAAAAACGCCATTATAGCGAATATCTGGATGGTTAGTTTGACAGAAGTCCTGTAATAGTGATTCATCTGAACAAGCATGAGTTTATAGAAACTTAAACTTTCCGGGTATGAAGTAGTAATGATTTATTAAGTATATCCTATCTTCTTGCTCGTGTTCTTGACTATATTCCAAATCTAGAATGGTATATTCTTTAACTTATTGAATAATTTAGTTCTTATCTTGATTCTATAAAAAAAGGCCTGTTAAGTAAACATTAAACATCAGCATACATAGAAAATTCATGAGGATGTGGTCTTACTGCGACCTCATTATGTTCTTTAATCTCGTTTTCAATTATTCTATCAATTACATCATCGCTAAAGATTGGCTTTAGGAATGATCTATCACTATCTAACTGTTCATATGCTTCTCTTAAACTTGATGGTAACTGTTTGATTCCAAGTTCTCTTCGCCTAGTTGGAGTCATCTTGAATATGTCTTGATCAATGGGATCTCCAATTGCTTTTTTCTTTTTAATACCATCCAGTCCTGCAGAAACTATTGCTGAGAATGCTATATATGGATTGCAAGATGGGTCAGGTGCTCTGAACTCTATTCTCTTCATAGCAGCAAATTTTTCGCCTTTATAATGAGCTGGAATTCTTATTATTGCAGATCTATTCCCTGTACTCCAAGCTACATATACTGGGGCTTCATAACCAGGAACAAGTCTTCTATAGGAATTTGTAGTAGGCGCGACAATAGCTGCAAGAGCATACGCATGGTCAATGATGCCACCACCAAAATAGCGAGCTAGTTCAGACATTTCTGCATAATTATCGTGATCGTCATAGAACAAGTTCTTTCCCTTATTCCATAAACTAACATTTACATGCATACCTGATCCATTGTCAAGTGCAATCGGTTTTGGCATCATAGTAGCAATCATGTTATATTTTTTTGCGATATTTTTTACAATGTACTTATAACTCTGCACTGCATCAGCGGCATTTACAAGTGTATCAAATCTAATATCAATTTCACACTGTCCGGCTGTAGCAACCTCATGATGATGGGCGTCGCAAGCAATACCAAAATTGTTACTTAAAACATCTACACACTCGTTACGATAATCCATCAGGGAATCGCCTGGAGCACTTGGAAGATATCCTTCTTTTAATCTTAGTGCATACCCTACTCCTTCAGAAGACCATGGTGCTTCTCTAGACGTTATGTTGTAACTTTGACTGTGATACGGCGTCATCGTGTTATATTCTAGCTTGTCAAAAACGAAAAATTCAACTTCAGGTCCCCAATAGGACGAATCATAACCTTGTTCATGAATATATTTCTCTGCTCTTATGGCAACTCCTCTTGGATCGCGAGGAAATGATACCCTGTTTTCGCCACCAGTCAAAATATCACAAATTAGTCTTGCAGTAGAGTCTTTTTCAATCCACGGTATGGTTGCATAGGTCAATGGATCTGGTCTAATGATTAAATCTGATTCGTGAATCTGAGTGAAACCACGAATTGAAGAACCATCCAGTTTTGGAAGACCATCGTCAAAGTCTTCTTTGCGGAACATGTTAGCAGCTATTGTAGTATGATGAAATCTGCCTATAAGACCAGTGAACTGCAAATCCAGAAACTTAATTCGATCTTCTTTTAATTTTTGCATAACGTCCTCAGCAGTAAATGTTAATGGTTCAATTTTACCATCAATTACTTTATAAGGCAATTGGATATCTATTATAAGCATCAAATGCCTATAATTAAGGTTATCAGGAAGATCTCTGAGAAATAAGAAAAAATATGTCTATTGTGTTTGAAATGATATAAAATGGTAACAACAGCAATAGAAAATAGAAGATCAGGCTCAAAAGATAACAATATCGATAACAGTACTGATAATAATTTACAGATTATAAAGGATATACACAATTTGCTCTTAAAAGAGATACAAATTCCGACATTACAATCCATACCTTTCGATACTTATCAAAATATTGCCTCTATTGTAGAAGACCTGAAGGGACAAGAATATGAAGGTATAGAAGCAAAGATCAGAGATAGCATCGTAGAGATGATATCTATATCCGCTAGACTGATGCTCGAAACTCGGCTTCAAAAATTAAAGGGACAACAAAATAATCCATTCTTGGCCGCGTTATCATCTTCATCTGCTGGCAACATGTCAACACCTATAGATTATTCAAAACTTACTGATGATGAAAAATATATTTTAGACAGTGAAAAGGAGTCTCAGAAAAGAAGATTTATAGTACTTGTTGCAATGCTAAAAGGCCGTCCAAAAGTTTTAGAATCAATCTCATCAAAAATTCATAGAAAGCAAATAATTATAAGATTTATCAAGTCCATGGAACAATTTATAGCGGTGGATATGAATAAATACGGTCCATTTCAGGAAGAGGATGTTGCAATATTACCATTTGAAAATGCTAGATCTTTGATAGAAAATGGTGAAGCTATAGAAATACATGCTATGGATCGGTAGGATAAAACAGCAAGGGAAAGACAAATATTATTCACAGTTTAAAGTTGGTATCTGCCTTGACCCATAACGGAATAGATATTGATCAATATATTCTACTTACTATCTATCCAACCGCTGTTTTTTTTGGATTAGGATTTCTGACAAAGCGAAATAGAGCGCATGAACCACTTAAATATGCTCTACAAGGTATATCATGTATTATATTTTCTATTGCCTACTTTGTGTTAATACCAAACGGAGGAGCTGATGGACTTGCCATAGTACTTGTGGTATTTGGCGTGCTTTTAATGTTTATGGCAAGAAATCAGAGGATCCATCCTGCAGAATTAGAAGATGTGGGAAAGCCGGACGATCACACTAGTTCTAAAGAAATTTAGTATAGTATTTTGCTGAACCTTACATAGACAAAAACGAACAACCTTTCCAAACATAATTACAGCTACGATGAGCAACAACAACAACCATTTACTTCTTTTAGCTTTATTATCACAATGAAAAATTCCTTATTTACGCCAAAATCTTCTAAATGCTATATATTTACCGCGTTTAGTTGGCAAAGGATTTTTTAGTATGTATATTAAATAACATAACAATAAGAAAAAAATATTTATTTTTAATAAATATCTTCCAGCGCTTTTGGATTCTCGATAGTAGACAAATCCTGTTCTGTTATTTTACAGCTATTGGATAGCATTTTCATTCTAACCAATCTCCTTACAAGCTTACCTGTTCTAGTTTTTGGTAAATCCTTCAGAAATTTAATTTCTTTGGGGCGAGCAAACTTACCTATAGCGTCTTCCACAGTTTTCATAATCTCACTTTTCAAATTATTATCATAGGTAAAAGACGATGATGAGGAGGGAGTATGATATTTATCCTTTAAAACTACACATCCTATGATTGCCTCGCCCTTTACTTTGTCTGCTATGCCTATAGCAACAGCTTCTGCCACTGCAGGATGTGATGCAAGTGCCTCTTCAATCTCAGCTGTTCCGATCCTGTGGCCAGATACTTTGATAAGGTCATCCAATCTTCCCAAGATATACCATAATCCATAAGAGTCCACAGACACTATATCGCCATGATACCAAACGTCTTTAAACTTTGACCAATAATTTTCCATAAATCTACCTTGGTCGTTTACGATTCCCCTACTCATTGAAGGCCAAGGTTTCTTAATCACTAATGCACCCTCATTAGTGTGTCTTCCTGTCTCATCAAAAATATCTACATCAAACCCAGGAACAGGGCATCCCACTGTACAAGGGCTAATCTGCATAACTGGAAGAACACTCAAAATGGCTCCACCAATCTCAGTACCTCCTGATAGGTTGATTATGGGACATCGTCCTTTACCAATCTTTTCAAAATACCAATTCCATGCTGCTTTATTGATAGATTCTCCAGTGGCAGCTAAAATTCTTAAAGAAGAAAGCTTGTACTTGCTTATTGGGGTTTTATTTTTCATAAACAGCCTTATTGCAGTAGGAGACGCACCAAAAATGGATACTTTATATTTATCTATTAAACTGCACCATGTATCGTGTTTAGGATAGTCTATTGCGTCTTCGTAGACTAGAGCAGTTCCACCGATCATAGGGCTTCCATACACAACCCAAGTCTGTCCGGTAATCCATCCTACGTCAGCGTACCAGAATAAGATGTCATCTGGTCTCATATCAATTAAATACGCAGTTTGTTGTAGGGCAACTATCGCGAAGCCTCCATGAGTTTGTATTGTTCCTTTTGGCCTGCCGGTAGTACCTGATGTATATAAAATAAAAAGTGGGTCTTCAGAGTCCATGACCTCTGTCTCACAATGTTTTGAGGCTTCCTTTGCATTTTTTACAAAATCATTGTATTCAACAATATTAATATCGTCGTGTTTTGCTTCCTTGTCCCCTCTGACCGTAATAATATTGGATACCTGTGAATTTTCCACTGCACGTATCCATTGTCTTTTAAGGTTAATGCTAATAGAACGTCTACAAATCTTATCGCAAGTAATCAACATGGTTGCATTAGAATCCAAAAGCCGAGAATGTAGCGCTTGGCTACTATATCCTGAGAAGATAGTTGTATGCACGGCGCCAATTTTGGAGCATGCAAAAATTGAAAAAAATACTTCAGGAATCATAGGCAGATATACCGCAATGACATCACCTTTTTTTATGCCTGATTCTTTGAGAGCACATGCAAGGGCGTTTACCTCAAAATTAAGTTCCCTATACGAAATTTTTCTTAGCCCACTTACACTTTCGAAGATATATGCAATTTTTTCTGGTTGATTTTTTGCTTGTTTGTCAATTACATTGGCAATAATATTGCATTTCCCATTTACAAACCATTTTGTATTTGGAATACCATCTGATGAATCGAATACCTTAGTATATTTTTTGAACCATTTAAAATCTAAGTCTTCGTTAACTGCATCCCAGTACCATTCAGTGTTTTGACTTGATTTTTGTATAAGGTCACGATAATTTTTAATATCATATTTTCTCATAAATCGAGAAATGTTGCTATTACTGAGATTATCCTTAGAAGGTATATATCTAATGCCATTGTCTGCAAACAATTACTGGATGCATCATATACGTGTCTATTATAGAAACATTACTTATGTCATAACTGACGTGTCATCGAGAGATTAAAAATAACTAATTAAATACAGCCATTCTAGTTTGAATATTTATACAAATTACATAGTTTATGCAGTTACGGTACTTACAATGGGAAGGACATCTTCTTTGCAATAGTAAGTCCTCCTATGCTGTAGGGGGATTAAGACATAATCCATAACGCTACTTATTATGTGCTAACCAATAGAATAGACGCAACTTTTAGGAAAGTCCTCCACTATGAAGTAACGCTGCTAACAACAATATTGTAACTGACATAACAACAGTGATTCTACCGAGATTAATTATTTTTGAACGAACCGATTGAATATATACGCTACCACTAATCCCTGATTCAATTTTTCTTTCTGTAGTTGTATTAAGAATTCTAATATGGATTATGTAAGTTATGAGAGTTGCAATAACAAGAATAATTTTTATCAATAGAATTATACCGTAGCTGGTTTCTAGCAGTGCGGTCGGGTCTTTAAAAAATGAGTGGGAATTATAAATTCCAGTTACAATTAAAATGCCAAAGGCTGGCAAGGCAATATTATTAAACCTCCTTCCAACCTTTACCATGAGTGCAACACGTTCTTCTATTGTCCTTGTCATAGCTTTGAGCATAGGAGCAAGGACTATACCTAAGAATATCGAGCCGCCTACCCATATTGACGCGCATGTGAGATGTACCCACATGACCAAGCCATCGGCAAGAGTCATCTCAAGTCCAATAACACCATTCTGATTATATTATTCATGCTGCAAGAAGAAAGGTTTTAATTCAATCTCGTATCCAGCTAGCAGTGGACAATCAGTGTGTTTCTAAGTAGGCGAAGGATTATTCTTATTGGAGTAGTAGTAGGAATTGCACTTGCAATTATTTTACTTCCGCTGATCCTTACTATCACGCTTCCTACTGACCTAAATAAGCTTACAATCTCTCTTTCAAAAGTAGAGGTTGTAAATAATATCACAAATAATAACAATAATCACGTAGTTGACTTAAATGTATTTTTTGATGTACACAATCCAACTGAAAAGACATTGACAACATCAAGGATAGAGTACGAGTTGTTTGCTGATGGTAATTCATTGGGACAAGGAACTTTATCTTATGAAGATATTCCAGTCAACGGCAGACCTCAGCTTCTATCTTATTCTACAATGCCATTGAAATCAACATTCAAATTGACAAACTCAAGTACTAATATGATCCTGTTTAACAAATTAGTACAAAATTCTGAGATATCAAATAAGATAAAGTGGAGTGCTAATGGCACAGCAGAGATTGAATCTGGTTTTAGCTCTTCTCCAATGCACTTTAGCAGTACACTTTAAGATTTCAAACCAGAGAATTTTGATTCTACTGACTATTTAGCCCCCATCTTCTGAATCACTGCTCAAAACTTATTATAGCTGGCTTATTCCATATATAACATATATTTATAATTTGTAGCCCATTTGTATCTAGAACATCATCATGGCAGATAACTTTTCTCAAAAGTCCGTTTCCGCAACTCAGAATATACCGCAGGAGGCAACACGACAAATGAAGTTACCAAAAATTGCAGCACGCTATATAGAAATGGAGCAATTTAAAGAATCTGATCTTCATAAAGGTTATTTCTGCTACAACTGTACATATTTTATAAAGCCTCACCATTGTGCCATTGTAACAGATGAGGGTATAGACATATTAGGCAAATCCTCTGGAGTAATTGCCCCTCATGGTTTATGTTCGGTTTGGATACCAAATGAAAAAGAGATACATGGTTCTTTTAGTTCTGCAGCTGCTGGTAGTAGTAAATCAGATGAATCAAGTACGAATATTTCTACAACATTTTCATGTGAAACATGTAATAGGAAATTTAATACAAGAGAAGAGCTAAAGCAGCATACAATAGACGAGCACAAAAATTAACACCTGTGAATCTAACCGTTCAACATGCCAAGTTGTAATGATGCAGACTGATGAGTGTACTAACGCTAGAGGATTAAAGTAAAAAGAAGACAAGAGTACACTAACTGACAATTCTGTTCTTTTATCAAATAAGGAGTTATTTTAAGTTCAATATTTACAGGTTTTATTAGGTACCTAAGGTAAAACGCAAACAATCTTGGTGACCAGTGTTATGGTAACGAAGCCAATAATAGCAGGAGTTTGCTTTATCAGTTGAGCTTATTCCCACAAAATGATATCCTCACAAAAGAAATAGAATCGTGGACTGGATTTGCAGACAGTTTACCTGCTAAAGACGACAGAAACCTATTCAAAAAGATGTTAAATGAATGCTACAAATATTCTGTTGCAATTAATGATAAAGGTGAACCTTTTCCAGCTGAACCTTTAATCATGGCTTTATTATTATTACAACAAAAAATGATTGATTGGCTAATATCCAAACTTATAAAGAAGCATTAGAGACATCATATTCATGATTATGAGGTTAATTCACATCACGCGGTATGAATTATACCTAAGGATTCCTAAGAATCAGGCTTATAAGGACAAGACCATCCTAGAATAAGGATATCGATACGGCTTCTTTTATTATGTTAACAGATTCAGTAACTATAAGAAGAATTAACTATTCTTTTTACTCTATCTCATGTGGGTTTTGTTGCGATGTCTCGATGGTGCGGCTATGGAAATCTGTCAAAACCCATTCTTTAATCCATAC
>JBKPEX010000420.1:0-10624 GCA_046728625.1 Thermoproteota archaeon | reverse complement strand
GTTCTGCTATCTTGTCTTGGTTTATCGTTAATATATCAATCCCGTCCCCACTTGATGCGTCGCGTTGAATAGAAGATTTTATCGCCTTAATTGCAAGGTTGCTAGCCTTTTCTTCAGATAGATTATCGTTATATTCAGCATCCATTACCCCCAGCGCCATCTCTGCACCAGTTCCTACTGCAGCATATTTATCGGGAAGAACCGATCCCAGTGGATCAAGTGTATATATCTGCGGATTATTTTCTAGTCCTCCGACGATCACTTGGGTGAGGAGCGGAAAGAATCTTCTTTCGAACATGATAACGGACATCATTTTTGCGATTGAATTAGGAGCGACGTTTCGCCTGGTTTCTAACTTTCGAATTTTTGCTAGAGCACCCACTTGTCTTACTAATACTTGCATATCAGCTATCATTCCCGCGCACGCCGCACCAACCAATTCAGTCACCGCAAATGTTTTCTTTGTATTTTTATTCACTAAAAAGTTACCAAAGGCAACCCGTTTCTCGGCTGCTAGTATAACGCCCCCATTATAGGAAATACCTACGGCGGTTGCTCCCGGCATGAATTGGAAAGCCATTTTCTTGAAATATACTCCTAAAGAGGAAGATTTAGTCCTTTCTATTTTTAATACTACTATTGATATGCGGCGCTCTTATCTAACACTATTTAGTAGAAATCGACTGAATTGTATCGACTACGGTAAGCTTACAATCCGACGTATTTCAAGTGTAGTATCAAGGCGCGTCCTGACTTCTATGACTACGTTATGCTTCCAATGCCCAAAATAAATTTATAAAAGTGCCAACTTTGAGCGGTTTAAACATAAAGCATTTGGTAATTATCTTTTTACAACAAAATCGTCGTGTATTCGGATCGCTTCGGCGACAAGCCTATTCTGAAGTTCCAAGGCATCTTTCCCCTCAGGATGCTTCGATTTAGCTATCGCCTCTGCTACAATACTGATAATATGTCTCATTAAAAATTCGTCTCCTCTAAAAGCTTCCGCTCTATAAGTTGAATTCGCTTTGTTAACAAAGACTATGTTTTCGGTTGTGAAACTATATCTGGTATCAGAATCATCTTCATATGGAATTACTTTATATCCAACCTTTCTTAATGCAAATGTCCTTTTCAAAGGCCTTCGTGCTGCACCTAGTTTACTTGAGCCAGCTTCTTTTTTTTCAATCACTTTCAACATTTTCGGAGATTCCTCTATACCCTGGACACCTGAACCGCCTAGTTCATATGTGCTGACAGTTTGTAAGGGGGGGCTTTCGTCATACCTTCTGACGTTATTTTGGTTTTGGTTTTCCGCACCAAAGTCGTCTATAGTTTTTTCTGTTGAAACCCGCTCAAATGGAATTGTTTTGTGTACAAGGTGGTTCTCGTTCGCAGCCACATCAGCAGGCATACTTCGCTCAGCAATATCACGGCTTATTCCACCATCCATAGAAGGATTCAGAGTCTCTGTCATTTGCACAGATCCATTTATTACCTCGGTCGACTGATGCATCTTCTCAGCGCGATTGAAGGGTATCATTTCATAGCTGTCAATTTGATCGCTCGTTTCGATATTCTCTACAACAGCCTGTCCTAAGGCCTTGTCAATTTGCCTGTATATTCTAGACTCCTCCCGTGTGATCAGGACATCTTCATATTCTGTCAATGCAGGAATTACTGAGTCAATAATAAATGACTTCATTGTCTCGTTGAATTTTATATATTCTTCATCCTCTATTAAGGCTGATTTATCCGCGAATCTGGAGGTCAGGGAGTCACAACGCACATTACCAGTTACTCTATTCAGTTTTGTATCGAATCCAAAAGTACTACGTATAACTATGTGGTTACCAACCATGACGGCTATTCCTCTTTCGTCATCAGCCAGGGGTCGTTTGGCTATAATAATTTCGCCCAGTATATTTCCATCGTTCAAGTGCACAGGAATTCTGTGTCCTTGAATTTCTGCTGGTTTTATTAACTGCGCGCCGTTAAAATCCCACTCTTGGAACGCTTCTGCCTCCTTGATAGATACTTCAAACATCGGTTGTCTAAGAATAGCTAGTTTGCGTATTTCCTTAGACAATCTGTAGGGATCTGTTTTAATTTTTGGTTCCATTAATACTAGCTCAGTACCGTTTCTGCGGAGGGTTTGCCCGGTTAATTCTTCTAATTTTGCGTTTCCAACAAAGAGCCTATCGAGACTGGTACTATCTATCTGAATAGACTTGACAAAATTGTCACGCTTAGTCCGGAGTTTCATACGGTCGAATGAAGTCAGAAAGGATAATCTACCGGTACCATATCTCCCGGTCCTTATTCGTTTTAATACCGGTGATATTGATTCCTGTTTCTTGTGAGGTGACCCTAAGAGCAAAAATTTTTCCATGCTGCCCTCGTCCATTCCAGCATTGTCTTCAATAGCAACTGAACCGTCTTTTAAGATAGTAACAAGAACAGAAGTGGCATCCTCGTCGAACGCATTTTCTACTAGTTCCTTAATTATTTCAAGAGGTGAAACCCAGGTTTTAGTAGCAAATTCCCTGAAAAATGATGGGTGTATCTTTAACTCGGTTGTCATCTTACTACGTATGTGGTAGAATCTTGCTTTTATCTATTGCTTGGAATTCTTTTTTTGACTTTTTTGTCACGAGTCACTATAATACACATTCCCGTATCGTCCTGATCATCTATGTAACCCTCACAATAATTTTATCCCTTCTCCTACTAATGGAAATTGTGTTTGTATTTTAAACGTCCTGTTAATGCTAGTTGCCAAATTCTGCACCTTCGATCGTTCTCCGTGATTAACTAGGATTTTTTTTAATTTAGGTCTAAGCTTATTTGCGTAGGCTAGCAGTTGGTTATAGTCACTATGGGTTCTTAATCCTTCGATTACTTCTATTTGACAAAGGGCGTTTATTCTTTGATCACAGATAGTAATTTCTCTCTGTCCTGCTTTGATACTGTGACCTGGAGTGGCAGGCGCTTGGTACGACAAAATAATCACTTTACTCTTGGGGTCACCGGATATCATCTTTAGATAATGTACCGCCGGGCCTCCTATCAACATAGATGAAGGCGCCAGAATAATAGCCGGGTGATCCTCTCGGAATTCCCCAAAATCTGTCTCTTCAAAATGCTCTGAAAAAAATAAATTATCTGATCCATCTTGGATCCTTTCTCTCAGCTCTCTTGCGAGATATTCAGCATACAATTCATGGACCGCATTGGCTTCTGCAATAATTTTCTCTAGATAAATTTGAGTTTTTGCGAGCTGACCACTTTTCATGAACCTATCAAGAGCCAGTATAAGCTCTTGACTAATACCAATAGTAGATATTGGTATAAGAATTCGTCCGTTTTCTGCAATGGTCTTGTTAAGACTATCAACTAATTTTGAGTATGCTTCTTCTGCACTTGGAAATAGGTCGTCTCGCGATCCATAGAGGCCTTCCATAATTAGCGTTTCTACTCTTGGAAAGTTCCATGATGCGGTTTCAACGACGGCCGCTCTGCCAAAGTTGAAGTCTCCGGTATACACCAGATTATGGTTGCCGTTTCCGAGGTGCAGATGAATCAAGGAAGATCCGATTATGTGACCTGAGTTAGAAAGGACTAGCCTAACATCAGGAGAGATATCAGTTACGTTTCCGTATGAAAGTGGAATGGTATGTATTACTTCCTCCTCTATATCTTTGAGCGAGAATGGGAGTTCTGCCGACTCAAGCGAAAGTAATTTTTTTTGCAGAACATACATAAGAGGAAGAGTAGGTTCAGAACAGTATACGGGACCAAGAAAACCATATTTAAATAATGCCGGTATAAAGCCCGTGTGGTCAAGATGAGCATGAGATACGACAACCGCATCGATTTCATTCAGTTTGGGTCCCTCCATATCAAATCTAGGATAATTATTAATTGGCGCTCCCTTTGGCGTTAAGCCTATCCCACAATCAAGAAGTATCTTGCTTTCATTTGTTGACAATAAGACTCCAGAACGACCTATCTCTGCAAAACCGCCAAACGTAAGTAAGCTAGCTTCCGTGACATCATTCAATTTATCCCTAAATATTTTTTCCCCTACTTCTCTGTAAAATCTAAGACGAGTATTCGATGAATCTCTTAGGACTTTGTGAAGCTCTCTTATTTCAAATAACGATGATGGAGCCTTTCTGATTGTAATTTTCCAACCAGTTTTTTCGAGAAGGTTAATATTAATATCAATAGATTGATCTGAACTAAATAGAGGCATCGGATTTTTTACTAATGCAACAACTTCACCAAACGAAGGATCAAAAAAGGCTTCTACAAGGCCTGCTTTGTCAGGCAGAGAACTATTCAGAATTTTTTTGCATTCTTGCTCTTCTGACCTTATCGACTCGTCACTTCTAACTACTATTCTTTTTTTGATGGCGTTTACCATTTGAGAAATTAAATGCACATTTCTTATCAGATAGCTCGGGTTCTTAGAGTAGAGAGCAATATAGGGTCCTTCGTATTCAATTTTAGTAACAGCGGACTCCTGCGGCAATCGCTGCAGTATCGATGCCATAAAATTCTGATTATTATTAAATTCATAATATGTCGGCGCCTTATCATGCATATTTTTTTCATCTAATCCTTTTTCTGCCTGTAAGTAACTAGAATGACTCTGGTAACAATAGTAAATAAATTAGCCTTTTAAAGAGTGTTTCGTTTATTAACTGATTATAATGAAGATCTGTTAGTAGAGGTTAACGTTAAAGTTGAAATACTTAGACAATCATTATCACTACTGTTGATGTAGCGTGGAAGACAGAAATTCAGAATCTGATGCGGATAATACCAAAGATAGTGGGTATGGTAGTGAGGATCATGGCGGATTTCGTGGTGGTCGAGGACGTGGAAGCTTTGGATCCCAGAGACCTTTTAGACCTGCACCAATTAAAGTTGGCGAAGAATATGATGTAAAAATTGAATCGATTAGCAAAAGAGGTGACGCTGGTGTCGCGAAGATCGAGGGTCTGGTAATATTTGTTGCTGGGACAAAGGTTGGTGACAATGTTAGGATAAAGATATCTAGAGTTGGCAGAGGTTATGCAACAGCTGAAACACTGACAAATAATAAAGACGTCCAAAGTTCCCTAGCAAAGGAAACAAATATCGATAACGAAACCCAAGGCACAGTACCCTCAGATAGGGAAAATATATCCTAGATTATGTCTTGCTGCACATTAAAAAATCTAGGAAAAGGGGAATAGTATCCGGATTATTGACCTGATACTTCATCCTATACGCTTTTATATTTAGAAACAATGATGCCCTGGCCAGTATTGGATGCAGCGCCGACTCACTTGATGGAGTTGCCAAGGAAGATATTGATAGGGGATGGTGTAATTTCTGAGCTTGGAACATTAGTATGTTGCCTTGATGCAGATGCAACAGATGTTGCTATTATCACTGGTCAGATGGTTAAGGCAAGGGTAGGAAACGAATGTAGTAGTTCTCTTAATGCTGCGGGCCTGAAATATCGCTGGTTTGTTAGATCCGACGCTTCAATCACAGGCGTGATGAAGATACAAGACTCGATTGGAGATGATGTTCCTGATGCCGTAGTAGGTTTGGGAGGAGGTCGTTCTGTTGACGTTGGCAAGATGACTGCCTACAGAATAGGTAAACCTTTTATTAGTGTTCCCACTTCCGCTTCGCACGACGGCATCTCCAGTCCATTCGTTTCAATTCGCGGGACCGAGAAACCTCACTCAATAAAAACAATCACACCCATAGGCGTGCTTGCTGACACTCGCTTACTTTTACAAGCACCCTCACGACTTTTGGCTAGCGGGTGCGGAGATCTTGTGGCAAAGATTACTGCGGTAAAGGATTGGGAATTGGCAAGAGATGAAAAACGGGAATATTTTGGTAGTTACGCGGCAAATCTTGCTTACATGAGTGCAGAAATAATTCTACATGAATCGAAAGGATTATTACGAGACCTAAGACACGGGATTCGAATAATCGTTGAAGCGTTGATTAGTTCGGGGGTTGCAGCATGTATTGCTGGAAGCAGCAGGCCTTGTTCAGGTGGTGAGCACCTCTTTAGCCACGCCGTCGAGTATCTAGCTGGCAAGGATCAACATTACGGTTTGCATGGTGAACATGTAGGCTTAGGAACCATTATGATGGCAAAATTACATGGGCTTGATTGGCAAGAAATTGTGCAAACACTCGAAAATGTTGGGGCTCCAACTACCGCCAAGCAGTTAAATTTGACAGACGAACAAGTAGTTCAATCACTGATAGTTGCTCAATCACTTAGACCTGAAAGGTATACTATTTTAAGTAAAGCTAAGCTTGACAAAAAATCTGCATTTGAGCTAGCCAAGTCCGTTTCTATCATTTAATTAAATGTTTTAATAACAAATGTATGTTTAAGCGACTTTAAAGGAAACGATAACACGGTCAGCCAGGTTGCTTTGTTGTAGATTCTAATTGCTGTGCTTGATGTGTAATGGACGAGCTTTCTTCCTCTCTTTTTTCTTGAAAATTCTCTTCAGAAGTAGGAGCAGACGTAGACTGTAGACTATAGGTTTCTAGAAATTTAACGTGTTTTATACCGTCTAAGAATTTAAAGACATCATTTGCTATTGCGCGCTTGATCACTTGTAATCCTTCGATCAAAAAACATTCCTCTGGTAGTTCTATCTGCAACACCTCCCCATCAAACTTCGGGATCACATTTTTTGTGTCTATCGCTAACCTTCTCTTTATTAAGGGCATGATTTTGTCGTCATTGCTTTCTAGCTCTTTTATTATGCTAATGTCATAAGATAAAGTCCTGCCGGCAAATTTATGATTGAAATCAACTTGAACTCTGCCCGAGCCTATATACCTAACCGTTGCGGCTCTGTCGTCTATCTCTATTACGTCACCAACTTTTATTTCATTTGCCTTGTCTCCTAACTTTCTTTGGGGAATCATTCTGACTTTGCTAGGCTCTCTTTCACCAAAGCCTTTAGCCGGAGCGATGTCAATATTAAATTTATCTCCACTAGACGCGTTAATCAATGCATCGTCTAATCCTTTAATAACCCACCCCTCTCCAACAGAGACTAGCCTTGGCTCATAACTATGTGCAGGATCGTAAAGGTCTGCCTTTTTGGCGGCTTCTTCTATCGTAGTATCAAATACTTTGTCGGTATCCTTTACCCTAGCGATGAGGTCAATTAATACAAGGGAGCCTTTTTCTAAGGGCATAAAATTTTTTGTTGATTTACCTTATATTAAGTTTGATAATATTTTATTATTTTTAGCGATAACTTGAGATATATCAGCTTAGAGTGTCAAAGATTTCTAAAGCCTTTGCGATTGCTTCTTTATTTTCTCTGAGTCCGAGCATGTCCAAGCAAGCTTCTATCGAGGATAGCGTCCTTACGACATGATACCTTCGGACTTCCCCCATAGAACCTATTCGAAAGACCTTTCCTTTTAATGGACCGAAGCCGCCAGCAACCAATACTCTAAACTCGCGTGAAAGAATACCCCTGAATTTTTTATCATCCAGACCTGATGGATATACAGAAGATATTACCAAATTGCTCCTAGCATCAGGTTTGGCGAAAGGGGTCATTCCTAATGCTTGGAGCCCTGAATATAAAGCCTCTGCACATTCTCTGTGCCGTTTAATTCTGTTCTGTAGACCTTCTTCTAAAATGATATCTAGGGCTTCCTTAAATGCATAAAACAACGGAAGAGCTGGAGTAAAAGGCGTCTCGAAGCTCTCCTCATAGTATTTGAAGTACCTTTTAATATTCAAATATTGCGTGGGGGCAGGATTGGATTCAATGTATTGTTTAGCTCTTTTGCTAACAGATATAGGTGCAATACCAGGGGGAGCAGCTAATGCCTTCTGCGAGGCAGTTATGCAAATATCTACGTTCCATTTATCTACAGGTAATTCATCCCCTCCAAGAATTGAAACAGCATCAAGCACAAAGAACACGCCTTTTCTTGAACAAAGGTCGCCTAGTTTGTCTACATAGCGTATGGTAGTACCAGTGGATGTTTCGTTATATACTACATACATAGCCTTTATATTTTCGTGTTCGTCGAGCGCCTTTTCGATATCTTCGTATGGAGGGTTTTCACCATAGGGGGCCTTTATCCGCAGAGCATTTCCGCCCCAGCTATCTATCAAATCCGCAAGTCGAGTACCAAATTCTCCGGCAATTGGTACGATAACCTTGTCATTTTTCTTTATCAGATTAATAACTGATGCCTCGACGGCACCGGTTCCAGAAGCTGTAAAAAGGATAATGTCATTTCTAGTCTGAAAGACCTGTTGGGTTTTGTCAACAATAGACCTATAAAGACCTCGAAAGTCATCGCTCCTATGGTTGATTATCGGAGCCAACATTGCGTTCATTACTCTCTGAGGGACGTTAGTAGGCCCAGGCAACATAACCAAATATTCCATTTTTCTGGATTAAGGGAACTGCAATACCTTATTTAAATCTGGTCCGGTACATCACGATATTTTACTAGCTTGCGCGGTGTCTTAGAACGATATATTAGAGGTTGCATAGATGATTCCTAAAGTTCGATCATTATAATGATCATACTTAGGACATTCAATGAGATCGATGCGATTAGCCTAAGATTCATTTAGTGGAGAATGGATTTTTTAGGCTTCTCCAGACGAATAACTCTTCTTTATGACTCGAAGATCCCATTAACTTTATAAATTATAGTCTCCCTCTTAACTCTATGCAGACAAAGTTTCAATTATATAGCATGTACTTGGCAGCCAAACTACGATTGCATAGATTGATAAAAAATCGAGGAAAGAAGGAAGAAAAAGAGATATCGGTATGAGAATCGAGCTCTCACCTATTTTATATTCTACGGGTGCCCGGATAGAATAAGTCACAATTGATAACACAGTAGTTAGACCTTGTGAATATAGTTAAATGTCCTGTTAAGACTGCATAAAGTAGTACGCTTAAAGGATAATTATGGCACATGCTAAGAAATGGCTGATACTAAATGATGATAGATATATTAAAATCTGCGTGCTTTGATGTGTATGAACAAACTAAACAGTTAGCAGGTACGCTAGAAGGAAATAAGAGAATTTCTTTGGGAGCCGGAGGAGACATATCTCGGAAGATAGACCTCGTTGCAGAAAAAGCTGTCATCGATGCAATAAAAAAAAGCGGATTTAGTCCAACCATAATTGGGGAAGAATGCGGACGAATTGCGGGTCTCGACCAGCACTCATACTTGGTCATGGATGCTATAGATGGCACAACCAATGCTATCCGCGGCATACCATTTTATTGCTGTTCATTAGCTTACGCAACTGACTACAAATTAAGTTCAGTCTCGGCAGCCGCTATTATTGATTTAAACAAAGGTGACCTGTACTCTGCTGAGAAAGGAAAGGGCGCGTTTATGAATAATGAAAGGCTATCTTTGATTTCGCAGAGAAGAAATATTTCCCTACAATCAAATCAACAAGATGAGATACTAGTTGGCATGAATCTATCAGGCGCATCCACGGATATGATACTACGCTTATCCAAGGTAATCCATAATTCAAAACACTCTAGGCATTTTGGAGCAAATGCTCTGGAATTATGTTATCTAGCAAGAGGCATTACAGACGCATACATAGATATTCGCGACAAGATAAGACCAACTGACATGGCTGCTGCTTACTTAATTGTTAAGGAGTCAGGGGGCAAGTTATATTCAATGGATGGGCATGAACTCGACAGTGTGCTAGAGGTGACTGCAAAGATGTCGTATTTTGCCGTTGCTAATGATTCAGTTTTCAAGATACTTAGCAAAGATTTTATTGATGGGTTTTAGGCGCCCGGGCCGGGATTCGAACCCGGGTCGAAGGAGTGACAGTCCCCCATACTGGACCGGACTGTATGATGCTGCGAAAGTAATCTCAAGACATCGCATCTCTATACTACCCGGGCGCACAAACAACGTCTCGACAAAACTAATTAAAATGTTTTGTTTGTGTATAATCTAAAGCCGGGGCCAGATCTGCATATATATATACATAGCTTGTAAGAACACCAAATGGCTCCAACTATGCTGAGGAGAAGAACCCAATCAGATAATCTAACCTAATCAACTGCAAACAAAGTATAAAATTAAATAGGCTGCCATAGCCCATAGCAGTAACCAATGTCTTTTTGGGCCCGTAGCTCAGCCAGGTAGAGTACCGGACTTTTAGCTTCTATGGAAGGTGATCCGGCTGTCTCGGGTTCGACTCCCGACGGGCCCGCTAATCTCTGTGACGCTGTGCATATTACTTAGATGGTTATCTAGAAAAAGACACCACGCTAAAGCTGATATCGGTAGGGTTTTAGTTGTGTTAGATCAGGTGGCTTTCCCATTCTATGGAACATTGTCTCGTTCAGTAGTGAAGATTTGCTTGTAACAGTTGATTACCTCCTGTTTAGTCGGTTCATCATCAAAGTAACTATGCGTGTCGGGGTCAACCGGTTTGCTCTCCTTAATTGCTTTCTTTATGCAACTATAGAAGCTGTTTAGATCTTTATCTAGCCCTAAATCGCCAGTTGCAACTGGAATTGCTCTATCTGATCCATGGTTGGTGTTG
>JBKPEX010000250.1:0-7280 GCA_046728625.1 Thermoproteota archaeon | reverse complement strand
TAAACTTCAAAAACTTTATAAAGCATTTGCATGAACTCAGCTCTACTAACGTCTTCGCACCAACTCTCAAATGCGTTGTGGATATACACGAGATCTAATGTGTTAAGATGCATATTGCTCAGTGATTTATCTATACATCTTGCAATATAATTTGGGTTTAGAACGTTGTAACCGGAACTAATATCTTCAGCTTTTATAATTTCCGTTGAGATAAACATTTTATACATATATTCCATTGTATCGATAGTTGGATAATCGCCATCATTAGTAATGTACCCGTTTTTTGTACTAACAAAGAGCTCGTCTCTTGAAATGATGCCTTCATCCACAAGACGAGCAATGGCCCTACCAATACTTTTTTCAGACTTCATTGCACGATAATTGATTGCAGTGTCTATTACATTAATACATCCCGATTTTACAGATTCATATACTGCATCTTCAATCGCTTGATCATCTTGTATGTTGAGTTCGCCTAAATATGTACCCATTGCTATACTCGATAGATATAAGCCATCGAAAGAACGAAAATGACTTGCAGGTTTATCATTTTGAGTTGAATATTCCATATATTTTTTTGTTCCAGCTGGTGTTGCGAACCCGTCCAAGTAATCACTGTGTTTATTAGTCAATGTTATCAGTATGGTAGCGAGCAGAAATTTATGTTTAAGGTTTAGCCATGATAATCCCCGCCGGTACTTTCTATTAGTGTATAGCGGATTAATATAATATATTTAGTATTCCAATCTTCAATGACTAATATGTAAAGAATAAATAATGCAAGCTCAGAATTATTTTGTAATTTTTGATTAATCTTGCGATCCTCATTTCTGGAAGAGGTAGTAATATGGAATCTATTTTGTGTGCATTAAGATCAGGTGAAATAAAAAATATTAGACCTTCAGTGGTTATTTCTAATAATCCAGATGCAGCAGGTTTGTTAATTGCATCGCAAAAATTTGGCATCCCAACAGAAGTCGTCATTGCTAACGGATTAAAGGGTTGGGATTACGATCAAAAGATTGCTGATGTTTTAAATCAATATTCTGTGATGCCTAATAATGGGTTAGTTTGTCTTGCCGGATATATGCGCATTGTAAGCGTAGAGCTCGTAAGACAATACAAAATGCGAATACTTAACATCCATCCGTCTCTACTTCCTTCATTTCCTGGACTTCATGCTCAGAAACAAGCTATAGAATACGGTGTCAAAATATCAGGCTGTACTATTCATTTTGTGGATGAAAATATTGATACAGGCCCAATAGTATTACAAAAATCGGTTCCAGTTTTGGACTCGGATACCGAAGAATCCCTTTCTGCAAGGATTCTAGAACAAGAACATCAAATGTATCCTGAGGCCATTAGACTTTTTGCTGAAGACAGGATACGAATCAATAGACGTAGAATATCTATTAAAGATCAACTTTGAATGCAGGACAGATTCGTATGATAATCAATACGTAAGAAGTTCACTTATTCTCTGATACAGCTAGAAATAGACAGTACACGTTTATTTTATACAACTAAATGAAACACATCATCTCGTATAATATTAGTAAAGTAAACTAACATTTTCAAATATAAAAAATAATGTTCTTGATTCATTATCAAATAAATAAGCCTGTAGGATCTCTAATAGGCCATTAGTGCAATAATAGGCCGGATAAAGAGATCGTCTAGATTTGGTCTGACTATTACAGTATAACAATTAAAATATATTCTGAGGAATCACTATTGTAAAGTGCACAACAAAGTATTGATCACAGATCATATCATTACATTGATTTTGCTGCAGTAATGCTATCCAAGAATTAACTGAGAGAAACATTAATCGACTCTCCTTTTACGATTAGATACACACAGTCTAATGAGAAGATCCTCATTGGCTCAATTGGAAAAAACTGGTCCGTTTGTAATCTAAATACCCATTTTGTTTTCTTAGAGTATCCAAACGTCCCTTTAATCTTTTAACAGTACCTGAAATATCTAGGGTTATCAGTGGTGGATCCATAAAAACCATAGTTAATAGGATATTATCAAGGCTTTCCAATTTACAACTTAGTATCAAAATATTATTTCCATTAATTAGAAAAGATCGAATCGACTTCAGCGCAGAATTTTGAGACTCGATAGATCCAAATAGTTCAGAATATCGTTTCAAAATTAACTTGACGATATAGTTATAATCTTGATGTTTGCGATCGTTAGAACACAATATAGCTAAATATCGTCGTTTATTTGATCTATTTAGAATATAAAAACACCTTATTCTGGAACCTGGTTTCAATCCATTCTTGAAGATCCTGCCAGTACTGTTCTGGTACTATGCCTATGATTTTTAGAATAGCGTCAAATGAGCGCCCAGAAACCACTTCAAACAAAGAGTTTGCTCCACTAGAGAGGATAAATTGGCAGTTAGTTGATTTGGAAAACTTGTACAGATCTTTTACATGGCTAACCCACCATCCAATCTCATGACCATTGGCCCTACGCACCTCATCCATGGTAACTTCCAATCCCAGTCCTTTTTTTATACGGCTTTTCAAATTATTTCTTAGCATTTTGAAATCTTTTACTACCAAAATATCTGTATTTGCAGGAGAGAATTGACCGAGTTTCTCTGAAACGACAAGATAAAGAAATTCGGTTGCTTCAGACGGTTTTGTACTTAAACGATATATTATATTTTTTTCAGGAGATTTTTTTTCAACAGTATTG
This sequence comes from Thermoproteota archaeon, assembly GCA_046728625.1. Taxonomy (GTDB): domain Archaea; phylum Thermoproteota; class Nitrososphaeria; order Nitrososphaerales; family Nitrososphaeraceae; genus DASQQB01. The sequence continues at coordinate 4,559 of JBKPEX010000250.1, read as the reverse complement.
TCAAAACGATAATCTAATCCTAGTGTGTTGATACCCAGAGAATGTGCCATAGTAGTAATTTCCGCTAAATTGTCTTTAGCCCTTATACATAAATCTATTCTATTGAAGATAATAAAAACCTCCTATAATCATAAGATGTTTTATCCGGTCCAAACTTCCTTATTGGGCTAAATCGAATTTTAATAGCATCATTATCAGTGAGCGATATTTTACCCTTACAAATGTTCTGTTTATCTAACCGAAAGTATAAATTATTCTTTTCATCCACATGTTCATCAAGCGAGTTTAAAAGCAAAAGTCTATCAAACTTATTTAATGAATGAATAATTTTAATGGCAAGAGCATTCGCTTCTTTTGTGTTATCTATACTAGCTCTGACAAAATTTATTCTATTACCCCAATGTCCTTCTAAACAATTATTCGAGAATTTGTTAATGGATATAGCCAGTAAATTTTCAATGGATTGTAATATTTTATCTCTATCTTCAGTAGCATGAATAACAACATCAATTTTCGCGGCAGAAAACCCTTCAACATCATGATAAATAGTACTATTATTTTTTGATTGTATATTCATAATTTGGACTTGACTTGCTAATGAAAAATCACAATAAGACTAAAGTAAGAGCAGGTAATATACATCGCTAAGCGAGTTCTTCTCCTTCTTGTTGTGTCTGCGGTATACTTTCAACTGCTTTTACCTCTTGTACTGCTCTAGATTCAGGAGTTGTAATTAATTTGGTTTTCTTAATTCCTATGTGTCTTACAGGTGCAATCTTTTTTACCTCTTCTAAAAGACTATCGTTCATCTTACCATTCGTTGCTTCTTGTACAAACCCATCCACAGTTAGTCGCGGAATCCTTTCTTCTAACAGCCTATGAATAATGGTTCGAATATCATGTTTCTTAGAAGAATTGAGCCTCCGCTGACTAAAAGCAACTACACCAACTCTGAAAGTGTAACCATCCATTGTTGTGTAATCATGAATATTATTTATCATTGAGCTTCCTCGTCTTATCAAACTCCTTAATAATTCCTTTGTGTATTCATGACCTTTGAATATAGTACTTCCTATTCCGTCGCTAATATTTTGAATTTGAACAAAGACCTTAATCTGATGCTGCGACGGATCTTGTTTCAAGATATCAAAAAGGGTATTTTCAATGACTCGCCCTTTTGATTGAGTTATATCTGTAATGGGTAGGTAGTTTAATGGTTTTCTTTCAAATGCCGTTGGCGGATATACTACTATCCACTGTTTGTCCCGCCATTTATCTCTGACTCTTCCAGCTCTTTTAGACCCTTTGGCCATAAAAACTCAAACTTTGTATCCAAAATATAAGTTGTACGTCTCAATATTTAATCTTGGTTCAACATTACGTATCTATCATATGGTCATAGTAGATTAACTTTCTTAATATTTCCACTCAATCGATAGTCTTTAATTTTGTTTGCGAAATGTTCTTTGATTCTTACCTACTCAAATCTCAGTTCTTTAGTCAAACTGGTAATAAAGAAGTATACAGGATTCAATTTGGATAGATATACATATTCATATATTTTTCTCGTAATCAGTGAAAACTTCTATAAATTAAGAGAATTATAGAGAAATCAAAGGATTTCTAACACAGTTAGCAATAAGGGCCCTTATTATCCATTTAGTAATTACTTATATATAAAAAGGCTAATGCCTTATAGCGGCGTTTTATAAATAGAGTATGTTCAAAGTTATTGTAAAAATCAATGATATACATTGGGCAGTAGACTACCTTCTAGTTAACGTTGTTGCGAGAAATAAATCAAAATCAAAAGTTCTCAATCAGAGCAATACTCCAAGTTCTCCAGTACTTCACAATAAGGAAGTGCAGTTTGAGTTTTCTAATGGCGAAATACGGACAAATGAACCATTCTATGCCTGTGTAACAATATTAGGACACGGAACGAGATGGTCAGTATGTAAGATAGGTAAGAACTCAGATGAAAAGAGGCCAGAGACTGTCATCGTTCCGTTAAGAGATATTCCTGAGTATTGGCAATATGCCGAAAACAATGAAGCAGATCCTATTGAAGATGTGGATGAGGATTGGATTTTCTGATTTATTGGAATTGCAGATAAATATTCTAATTACTTATAAATGTGATGACACACATATCAAGTATCGACTTCGAGCAATAAAATTTATGATATTGATTCTAAAAACCAGTGTATCGGCGTCAGTTCTACTACAATAGAACTTGATGAATACTTTGTCTCTTCATTAGATTATTTCGGAAGAGGAGTTGATGAGAATGCAGACATTGTGAATTAGTAGACTTTTCAGTTTACGATAAACTTTAGTGAAGTGGAAGATCGAGGATCAAGAAATAGATGTAGGATTTCTATAATCTGGGATGGTACGTACATATGTATATGCAAAGTTATGTTGTACAATTACAAAGGTCTAGATAATGAGTAGTCTCGCTAGTCAGCATTGCGAAGTAAGACTATGTGCACCACCTCATATTCATAAATAAAAGAGATTCTTACTAGTTTAATTTGTGGAAGCTATACAGCAAAGGGCAGTTAATTTAGCGAACTCATTTTCATATTAATGTACAGACTTATTAACCACGGCATACTGGTCATTAGATTAGACTTGTTAAAGTATTATGTTGGTTGCTCTGGTTGGGAACATAATGCATGGAAAGATGAATTCTATCCTAATACAATAGGTCAGGAAGATTATCTGGGATATTATTCCAAAGTTTTTGATTTCGTCGAAATTGATTTTGATAGGGGCAACAATGATACTAATAAAAACGGAAGATATTCTATTCCCAATAGTAAAATAATACAAAAATGGTCAGATGAAACACTAGATAATTTTCGCTTTACGATCAAGTTACCTGGATCTCTTATCAATCAAATAGACAAGCTTGGAGTTTTTTTGGAAGAGTTCGCTCCGTTAGAAGAAAAGATACTTACTGTGGTGGTTCATCAGAAAAAGTTGACCCTGGCCAACGGCAGGGAATGGCTTAATGGTCTCTTAGAGATATGCATGTATCATGGATATTCAGTAGCTTTGGAATTTGACCATTATTCTTGGTATCAAGATTTAACATACCACATCTTAAAAAAATATAAAGCCGCACTAATATGGTCTAATAAGAGTCGCCACCCTATAGTTACTGGTGATTTTCTATATCTTAGAATACCTGAAAATGAAAGAAGATGGATTAATAAGATCAAGCGTGAGGATGAATATAATAAAAGCAATAGACAAGAAGAAGGTATTAAATTTGCAGTTATTGTGGTAGATAATCCTTCAAAAGTCAATAGAGTTTTACAACTATTAGATTTGCCAGAAAGAAAATATGGTGAAAATAAGTGGATAGGCAAGGTTATAATGTGTGTTGATCTGAATGCATTCTTTCCTTCTTGTGAAGAGCTTCGGGACACATCACTGGTAGGAAATCCACATGCAGTAATTATGACTGATCAAGAGAAAGGCAGGATAACTAAAGGTGCAGTAGCTTCATGTTCATATGAAGCAAGAAAATATGGCGTCAGATCGGCTATGTCACTTCTTAAAGCACAAGAACTATGTCCTAACCTTATCCTAAATCCAGTTGATATCCCATACTATAGACAGATTTCTGATAAAGTTATGAGAATTTTGGAAGAGTACGCAGATGTTTTAGAACAATCTAGCATAGATGAAGCATATCTAGATTGTACTAATAAAATTAGATCTGATCAATTTATTACTATTGAAACATATACCGAACAAATCAAAAAATCAATTAAAGAACAGTGTAACCTTCTAACTTCGATAGGAGTAGCCAATACAAAATCTGCTGCAAAAATTGCATCTGATTATCAGAAACCTAACGGTCTTACCATAGTTTATCCGCATAAATTACAAAGCTTTTTAGAACCACTTGAGGTGGGGAGAATAGCAGGTGTTGGTGTCAAAACTCAACATGTCTTGAAAGTGAACCTTGGAATTGAAACTATAGGTCAGCTTGCAAAATGCGATGTTCAGAGATTGATAGATGAGTTTGGCAAAAAAAATGGTCTTTGGATGTGGCAAGTAGCAAACGGTCTAGATACGGCTGATGCAGTCATACCCAGAGAAGACAACATCTCCATAAGTTCTGAGCAAACATTGAACAGGCATACAAGAGACAGAGATAAGATATTAAAGACTGTGAATGAATTAGTTGACGAAGTCTATGAAAGAGTCAGTGGGAAGAATTATGAATTTAGAACCGTAGGATTGAAATTAGTTAAATCTGATTTTTCAGTCGAAACAAGAGAGATGTCATATTCAAATTATCAGAATTCAAAAGAAAGTATTGCAAGTGTTGTTGAAGGTTTATTAAATAAGTTTTCCTTTTTGTCTTCTGAATCTAATAACCACGATGATACCACATTGACTATCCGAAAAGTAGGAGTAAAGTTGTCAAATTTAATTAGTATAGAAAAGAAAAAGCCGCCACAACAAAAGACGTTACTGGATTATATTTAATAAAAATCAAGTCTTCTTCATATCTTGATTCAATCGATTGAGACAAG
>JBKPEX010000419.1:0-2048 GCA_046728625.1 Thermoproteota archaeon | reverse complement strand
GTATATCATAAAATGTGGTATCAGAACCAAGGAATTTAGCAAATGCAATTACAACTTTCAGGCTGTTATTTTGATGATGTTAATGGATTCTTCCTTTCTACGCTCATCATCTATATAATATACCATATGGTTAATAGACTTGTTCTTATGAGTTTAATGGACTTAAGGCCAGATGTGTTCATTCACCTAAGCAGCCAAGACCACCAACCTGCAGCAACAGGAACATCGCCATACATCTTTATTCTAGCATCAGAACCATTTTTCTTTATTTGGTCTTGAAATGTATCAACTATCTTTAATGTAGCAGCCTTTTTGTTCTTATGCGAAATGTTATAAGGTAATAATAGTTGAAACACCATTTGTATAAAGTCACGTTTAAAGAATATATCATAAAACCACCAACCAGCTGCTAATGTTGCTCTTTCACTAAATTTGTACGCATTTTCTGAATGCGTCCTTCGCTCAAATTGATGTAAAACTTTTTTCAATATAACTAAATCTTTATCAAAGTCTCTAGAGGCGATGCTAAAGAATGGAATCATTTCTTCTTTATCTTCTCCTGCTTCTAACACACCGTCCTATCGCATTTATCTATAATATATGGTTCAACCTCGAAGGCTATTTTTGTATGTCATAGTTTGTTATAGATTTATTATTTTGCAAGCAACTTTCGGACTATCGGGAATATGTCACAAGTAAATTTTAAAAAGTTATTTGGCATGTTGTTTACGTTATTTATCATTATCATTGTACTAATATTTGTCTGTGTTTTCCTTCTGAAATAGTTATAATAGATGGCTTGATCTTTTTTGTTTATAATAGCAAGTAGCAATATCGATATACCCAGATAACTTTAAGAAGATGCAAATAGACATACACCCATGTCAAAAAATTCTGAGCCAGCAGATGCTGAAGGGGCGTCATCCTCAATCAAAGATGAAATAATTAGAGGGCTAAATGAAGATCTGGCAAGGGAGTACAAAGCAATTATTCAGTATGTCGTGTTCAGCAATACGTTGAAGGGTGCTGAATATGGAGATATTGCAGAGCAATTAAAAAAGCATGCGTCACAGGAGCTAGCACACGCATTAGAGGTGGCGAGACAGATCGACTATCTAGGAGGGGATCCAACTATGAAAGGCAAAGAGGCTGAATATTCGCAAGATTCAAAGACGATGCTTGAGATTGACCTGAGAGCTGAACAAGAAACTATTAAAAACTATAGAGAAAGAATCCGTCAGGCAGAGCGTGCTGGTGAATTTGCTTTATCAGAAACATTAAGAGATATTATAGCAGAGGAACAGGATCACGAAATAGATCTGAAGGACGCCTTAGGTTTACGATAATAATAATAGCGCAGCCAAGAAGGGAACATCATCATACAAGTCTATTGTCGATCGTATTTTTCAATTATGTCATCGATATTTTTATGCAATTAAAGTTTTTGATTGGGGAGTTTAATCCTAGTGTTTTTGGAATTGCGGGATTGATTTTAAAATACCTGAAGAAAACAAAGACTGTGCCATAATATTTATCTGATGCTGATCACTAGTTTTTGAAAGACTTGCTATTAATCAATGGGGCCAGTGGTTTGTGAACCAATTTTTGACATGATTTTTGGTCACATTTATTGAATATCAGAGGTTTGATTCTTGGTTCTTGGTTGATAACAAACTATGACGCTATGTGGCCCATTCAAACAATTACTTTTTTTATTGTTAGATTCTGCCGAAACTTTATAGCAAGATACTATACAATCATTTGCTTGCTAATGTAATTATAGTTCAGTTAAAATTTTTATTGTGTTTCTACTATTTTTATGGTCTTGCCATGATGTTCAATTAACTTTTGCTTTTGCTGACCTGAGAATCTATCAAAATCTTTTTTTTGTGGTATAAGCAAAAGCCTTTCATGGCAGTACCAAATTTTGTTGGCAATGACACTTCATGGTCAAGAAGTTCGTTATACTTGGATCGATGAGGATATGCTCCTATGTCGGCTAAAATTGAAAGACCATTCTTTCCTGTTTGCTTAGATATACCCTAAAC
>JBKPEX010000091.1:0-2803 GCA_046728625.1 Thermoproteota archaeon | reverse complement strand
CTATAGTATCCAAAACATAACATCTATGCAATGGTACGTGCAGCATAATTGACTCAATTTTGGTGCCTAATAACAGTTGGAAACAATGTTAACTGAGTTGTGGATAAGTTTAGATCTGAATTTATGATGCTGAGACCCTGTTTCATTTTTTGATTCCTTTACTGTAAGCTTTCCGATGAAGCCACCCTTTTGATTATGAGATCGTGATACTCCGAAAAGCGATCTTCAAGATTTTCTGGTACTGCTTTGTACAGACATAATACAGTTATAGGTATTTCAAATCCTTTTATTGCCTCATTAGCCATGTTTTCAAGTTGGAGAGCATCCTCATATCTTCCCTGTTCGATTAATTTAGTTGGCAAAGTGGCCAAGACATTTAGCCCACTTTTTGATTTCCTTTTTGCCAGTTCCCCAATATCGCGAATACTATTAAGGCTTGGTATGGCAGAAAAGCTGCCATCATCATAAAAACATTCATCGGCGGGGATTATCATTATATCTTGTGAGTTGAACAGGAGGTTTATATTTTCGACTCTGTCGATTGCTTCTACGAATTTCTGTTGCTCTTTTGTGTAGATAAGCAACACATTAATTTGATTGCGATCAATGCCTCGTCTTACAGACGCATTAACAATCTCCTTAAATTGTGAGTCACTATTATATGTGAAAACGACATGGTCTCGATCCTTCATTTCTAAAATGACGTCACTTACATAATCCATCTTGTTGTATAAGGCTTCTTGCTCATCTAGGAATTCATTTATCACGTGTCTTAATAGCTCAGGTTTACTAGACATACCCATACTTTTGGCTCTAGGTGTTTGCAGGAACTGATCCAGTCTTTTGATCAGGAGTTTTGGAAAATGGACATAATACCAATCCTTACGTCCCATAAGATGAGTAATTACTGCATATTATTATTGTTATAGCATTGTCTCGGCTGATGCTGTATGAACTGATATGGAAATTATTTACTTCTTGGAAAGCTATTATAACCTTGAAGAAAAATTACCTTATTATACTTATTTTGTAACTCCTAACCAGACGTCTGCTCTAACAAAATAAAAATGGAGGGAAGGAATTCTAGTCATGAGTTTAACTATAATATATTACGTTTTCTGATTACACCACGGACACGATGAATCTTATATTATTTTTTTGCAGTCTCCTTAAGTGGGCATTTTGGATACTCTCTCAAGATAGAAGCGGCGGATGCTACTAGAGATATCTTCAAGGCAGTCCTCGACAGCGAAGTGCCCTGAATCAAGCCTGTACATCTCGACGTTAGGCAGATCCTTCAGGTAAGCTTCGCCGCCTTCTCGGGTAAAGAACATGTCGTCCTGTCCCCAGAAAATTAGAGTCTTGGGCTGGCGTTCACGCAGGAATTTTTGCCATTGTGCATAAAGTGCGACATTGGTGCGATAGTCATAGAATAAATTCATCTGTACTTGTCGCGCATTAGGACGTTCCATGAACCGAAAATCCATGTTCCAGTTATCCGGGCTAATAAGCTCTGGGCTCTTGTGACCATGCAGATATATTTGCTTGATAGCGTCAAGCTGTAGAAAGGCGGCAAGAGGCGCTTCAGTCTCTGAAGTGCGATTCTTCCATAGTCCGTTGCGGAAGCCATCCCAAGCTTTGGTAAAGCCAACTTCGTAGGCGTTGGCGTTCTGGATGATAAGCCAATCGAGCCAGTCTGGGTGACGAGATATGATTCTGAAGCCGACCGGTCCGCCATAGTCCTGTATATAAAGTCCAAAGTGTGTAAAGCCTATGGTCTTCAATAAATCCTCCATTACTTCAGAGAGCCGATCGAAGGTGTAAGTGAATGCGTCCGGACTAGGTAGATCGGAGTTTCCAAAACCGGGGTAGTCAGGTGCGATTATATGGAATTGGTCGGCCAGCTCAGAAATAAGGTTACGGTACTGGTGAGAAGAAGAAGGAAAGCCGTGAAGCAATACCATCTTAGGATTGGATGGGTCACCAGCTTCTCTATAAAAAATAGATAGATCGTCAACTGTTACCGTCTTGTGCAGCGTTCTTGTGTTGTGCATTTTTTGATTTGAAACTTGTTTATTCATCACAAACGAAGAAGTTTATTTTTATTTAAGAATTGGCGTTTACCTACGCCTTACTGTAAGGCAAAACCACTAATACTATCGGTGCTATGCGTTCACATTACCAAAGATGTAAAAGACAAATCTTTTTTCCCCTAAGGCAACGCTGTCTCTAATAATCACAATGGAGTTCATCACTATATTTATTCCAATATCAACTCCTCGTTCACTGCTGATATAGCCACTAGCAACTTAAAAATTAAGTAATGTTATATAATATTCTTCGGGTTCGGTGGGATTCGGACCCACGACATTATAACCCAGTAACTTCTTACTATCTGGTTAAGAGCCAGACGCTCTACCTGGCTGAGCTACGAACCCGCAGAACATCAGCACAGATTAGCGATATTTAAATTTAAATGAAATTATAAAAGGCTAAGAGAGTGTCATTGAGGGATTCTCGGTACCCCAGATTGTTTCTCTTCTTTTAATTCTTGCTCTTCTATAATTCTGACAATCGCATCAGAAACAGAACAATTGAATCTTGCTTTTTGTTTTAGTATCTGTCTATAAGCCTCTAATGTTATATATACTGGTATAGAACCAGTTCCCTCAAGCAGTGCTTTTACCCTGTATAAGCCGTTTTCAACTCCTCTCTCAGCGATTTTCTTTAATTTTACTCTATCCATAAGTCCACCAAGAGGCCCCATAGGCATATCATAATCCACATTTATGCTTGTTCTTGT
>JBKPEX010000020.1:0-2802 GCA_046728625.1 Thermoproteota archaeon | reverse complement strand
GTTTAGGTATGTCTCTTTTAAACAAATTAAGGGCGTGGCTAATGCATGTATATCGGTGAAATTTGATAGTTAACAATATAGGCCGGCTATGTAAACATGGATACGGCTTCAAGTATATTGTCTACTTGAATGGAGGTCATTTTTCTAAATAGACTTTAAGTAACGGACTAAACCCTTTGACTTCCGATTTTATATCGAAGGTCCGTTTTGTTACCATACTAATTTCAGTCCTTGTTCTTGTATTAAGGTAATGATCCCATGATACGAGAAATCAAAATCTGTGCGACATTCCTAAAACTAACTGGCTTATTAGGATGTGATATAATACTAAAGTGTTATTAGGAATATCTGTCAGTAGTTTGATGTGTCTATTAAAGAAAAACTCGAACAGAAAATTGGCGAAGCACTTGGATTGGAGATGGCTGCGCAAAAAGCAGTAGACGAGCTGAGCGCAAAGGGATTATTGGATGAAGCCGGAATGAAAAGCAAACTACAGACAATGAGAAAACAAGCTAACAGACATCAAACGGATCTTGAGCTTCTAGTTCAAAAACTGTCAAAATCTGAAGGGCTTGATTCTGAGACTATACAAGAGTCAGCAAATGAGACTGAACAAAAAGCATCTCAGATGATGCAAACATACCTTGGGGACCAACCCGACGCATCTGAAGCAATCGAGTTTCTCTGTCTGGCTGAAGGTGGTGAAGTAAGTCATTATGAGGTGCTAAGTGCATTTGGAAGGAAGGTAAAGGATAAAAAATTCGCAGCGAGGGTAAAATCTATTCTTACAGAGGAGAAAAGACATCTGCAACTCTGTACACAGCTAGCAAAGAAAGTTGCTATCCAAGGTTGAGGTTTACGGTTCCTCTTGTTCCTCATAGCCGGATTTAAAACAACGAACAATCTCCATTTGTCTCTCTTTATCTAGATTGGAATTGATTCTCATTTTATTTTTTGAAAATTAAGTTAGAAATCTATCTTGTATGAATTTTAACTTGTACAGAACCCTTGAGCAACCATAGTCTAATACAATACTTTTTAAAAAATTACATATGTATAAACAATCTAGCAATGCACGGAGCTGTACAGGCAGAACAACCTGAAGTCATGAATACGAAGTCATTGCTGACGAGATTACAATGGTCCATGAATTTTCGGAGTACCTTTCATCTGATCCCTAGAGCAGTTAGAAATCTATGCAGTGAAATATCTATGCTAAATCATTATTAGTACGTTGAATCTAAATGCAGATTATACACCTGAATTTTGGCTTATAACTGACAAATGGAGAAATGAAATGACTTTTGTCTTTTGTTTAGTAAATATGGTAATTGATTATCAAGAGGTAATTAAGCGTAGATCCCTCCGCTGTCTGTCTTCTTTATTTCTATTGAAACTTTATCTCCAACTTTTATTCCCAGGTCCTCGTATTCTTTCATGCTTATTTTAAAGGTAGGGGAATCAGTAGGGCCTCCCATACCGCCCCCCATCATCTTACTAATGTTACCCATTGCCTTAGGAAGATTCTTCATTAAATCTTCTGGAGAGGTAAAAGCCATTACATTTGTACCGAAAGGATTCTGCTGTTGCTTTTCAGAACCAGATTTATAATCATTTGGGTCAGCAAATGCCACATAAACGTACGGGCCACCATCTTGAGAAGCCTCTATTTTTGAGACTATAAAATCTTTCTTCATTACCTGATATTAACAGTAATGACTTATTTAGTTTTTCAATAAATTACGGATCATAGTGTTATAGATATGATTAACTCTGCCCACATCCTAATTGTGGCTATGCTACTGTATGTTATGTAAGCGATATACAAAAGTTTACCCAGTTTGTTACTACATATTGGATTTGTCATTGGCCAACTTACTCCTGCATATAACTCTGTTACTTTAGCAAAATCAATCCGCTGAAGGTACAGTATTACTACCCAGTAAACATAGGAATTCGTTGTCCAACAAATAATTATCAAACGCGAATATTTAATTATCATATTTGACACTAAAATAATAAGTGAAATTCGATAATTGGGAAGAAAAAGTAAGGAAATAGTAAGGGCTAAAATTGAAGATGTAATAACTGATTTAAACAAGGCATACGCTGATGAATGGCTAGCTCATTATCAATACTGGCTAACAGCACTCTGGATTAGGGGCATGGATGCTGACACTTTAAGGGATACCCTAACACAACAATCAGCAGATGAGCTCATGCATGCCGAAAAGCTAGGAAACAGAATAATCCAGCTGGGGGGAACACCAGTCATGAACCCTAACAAGCTTTTAGATGTGTCAGGCTGTGGTTATAAAGAGCCGCCTACAGACGCTGCGAATTTAAAGCAGGTAATTGAGATCGTGCTTGAAGCCGAGGCATGCGCAATTGAAACATACAGTAAATTGAGTGAAAAGTACAGGACGACAGACGTCGTTACCCACGAGATATTTGAAGAACTTCTAGAAGACGAAGTCGAGGATGAAGAACAGTGGGAAAAGTTGGGATCTAATCTTTAGCTGTCCTAAAAGCAGGTACTAAAGCAAAATTCTTTGCTTTGCGACTTCCTTTGAATCACTGATCTGTACCGTCGTAATATCAATGACGAGTTGTTTGTTTCCATCTCTTTTGATGACCACGCTGACAGGTTTCGTATTAGTTGTTCGGTTCTAATTGCGGGGTTGCGATTAAATCTGAGGGTCAATTAGTTCAATTGCAAGGCAAACAATGACCTACATGTAGGATAATAATTGTTAGAATCAGAGATTTCAATTAGTATTGTTTGCACTGACTGCCTTAGAA
>JBKPEX010000213.1:0-4034 GCA_046728625.1 Thermoproteota archaeon | reverse complement strand
TCTAACTATGGCATTTGGCAATGATCTAGAGCACCATCAAGAAGATATGCAGTGTAGTAATTTAATTTCTAATTATGTAACTATACTACAAAGCATTTTCGTAGACGAAAGAAACGAGATAAAATAATTCGAACTGGTAGGAGTATACAAGTACACAAGTTGCAGTCAAATAACTTATAGAAGGAACAAGAGATGTTGTTGGATGATGACTGCGGCTTGTGTCTTGAATATTCGCACTTGACTTGACTTATTATTTTTAATTTTATCTTCTTGTCTAACCATATTGTTGAAAGAACGAAAGTTAATAACGGCGAATATCTACATGGTTAGAATTCAACTAAAAGGCCGTAATTATGTGTGCAAAGATATTAAGCTTCAAGATGCTTTGCTGTATACTACTAAATCACATTAGGAATTCATTTTACTACTATGGTGATGTATTAAAAACGCAATGGCCAACTAGAGGACGAACGGATCAAAATCAACACGTTAATTGAGAAGATCCAAAGCAGCTAAATATTTTATATATATCCACTAGGCAGATTACTAGGTGAATACCGTTAGAATGAAAAATGTTCCTCTAGAAATTAAGGAACATCTTAAAAATGAATCCGATTTTGGTTGTGTGATATGTGGTTGTCCTTTACTTGAATACATTTCCACAACTTCATACAAGGATGATAGCAACAGGAGCGCATCCACCACAGAAAATATCGTTTCTGTATGCCCCAACTGTCGTGAAAAATACCACAACGGCGAGATAACCAACTCTCAATTGCGAAACGCCAAAACTAATCCACACAATAAGACACATCCAAAAGATGCATTCTATTTAGATAAAACAGAACTAACTGTTAAAGTAGGTAAATCAACGTTTGTAAATACACCTAGGATCTTGGTGATCAATGACTTTGATGTTATAACAATAGATAGAGCAAAGAATGCATTCTTGGTTATGGATCTGAATTTTTTAGACAGATTAACCAATAATTTAATCGCAGCCGTGCTCAGGAACGATTGGATGTATTATGGCAGTGTTTGGAATATAGATTATATACATGGTCGTTTGAGCATTAGGCATACAACACAAGGAATTTCACTAGAAATATTGATCAAGGACGACGAAGTACGGCTGCTGGCTGATGGTATATATTACAACGGACATCGAATTCGAATAACTGAAGACGGTATATGGTTAGATGAAAGTGAGATAGCTATGGAACTAAAACAATGTGTTTTGAAGAATTACGAAGTTGGAATAAACATACAGGCAGACTAGTCCTTAAAAAGGCTAGCGTTCAGAATATTCAGCTGCGTAGTCTCCCTATGGCCACGTGGTATCATAGTGCCTGTGTGTATTGTAACAATGTAATACCTAGCGACAGTTTTAAATTCAATCCCATAAATGGATTTTGCAGCATTATTCCATTTTTGCTTTCTGCTAACACAGTACATAGGTAGGATAAAAAACGCAGCTGCATTTAGGTTTGATTTAGCTGATGGAATACGTTGTTTGAATCCTTCATAATTGTATAGAGAGAAAAATCGCAGCCCTCACATATATAATAAAGATTATCAAATTCTGCTGATAACGTCATAATATCATGACAACGTGGGCATTCTATCTCATGCTCTAATTCTTGTAATTTATGATCCTCCTCATTTTCTACTATTGTCTGATGGTTCTGGTCTAAGATATCAGAATTAATTTGCATAATCATCTAACTGATGATATTATCTTTTCGTTATTATATAGCAGCACACCTAAGAGGGAGAGGGAGTGAAAAATCCATATCAAAAGTATAATGCGGCCCTTTGTTAGAACTGACATTATTACTAAAAATTTTATAATTCCACCGCCAATTTGAATAACTTCAATCAAGTTTAGTTAAATAGCTTTTAACCCGTCAAGAGTTTCTCTATGATAGTTGGATCAAGAAGTGTAATACTATCCTAAATGTCTTCTTCTGTGACAAGGGGTACATAGCACTTGGCAGTTGGAAATCTTGTTGTTTGATCTATTGCCGTCTTTGTGATGGAAATCCTTTCCGTAGGGTAGCAATTTTTTCCTACATTTATAACACCTATATTTTTGTTTTATAATCACTTCTTTTCTTACTACTTCTGAGAATGCCTTTCTATCCTGGTTACCTGAAGCCTTTGGTAACAATAGCACTACGCCTAGACTCCACAAAAGAACGGCTGTAACCTTATAATTAGCTATGTTTAAGTGGTCATCCATGAAATAAGGGAAGAACCATGCGAGACAGCTTGCTATAGCTAGAATTAAAGATATTTTTATTGAGGTCGTGGCCCTCAGCTTTAGAGCTAACAATATAACTAGCCCAAATAACAATCCTAAAAAAAACCTAGTGTCATCAGCTGCAGTGTCCTTAACATATTCTATGACACTTATTAAAGTCAATCGCAAGTTGGAAGTCTGAAATAACAGAAAAAACAGGGATAATAACAAAACATAAAAAGCTGTCCTCCTGGTTCTGGTCATACGTAATCTACGATAACGAATAAAAATATTGAAACTTTCGGAACTAAATTAGGTATATTCATTATATTATTCGACCAACGTCACGTCGATTGTCGCAATTAGTAATACTCTTATCCTCTGTATTAATTATTATATAACTAATACTATCCAGCTAATGACCGCTGTTGAATTGGCGATTGCTGGCGATACCTGCAAGTGTTGTTCCGTTGTTAATTATGTTTCTTTTTACACGCGTGTCTATTAATGATTTATTTGCGGTAGGATTAATCCCATTCATAATTTCTACATCGTCTGTAATAGGAAAAATCATGTTACAGGCTTTTCGTTTCAGGTATTTTATTAGCAAGTTTAGTGATCATCCAGGAGGCTCTACTGGAAAGATCATGTCTGCTAGGCTAGCCGGCGAGTTTTTGACCCAAACAACTCCTTCCTACGTTGGGGGGGAGTTGGTCAGAATAGCGTGGCTTACAAAGAAAGGAGTTCCAGTGGGAAAAGCAGCCTGGATCACAACAATGGAAATCATTGCAGATGTTTTTGTAGGCACTATGCTTGCCTTCATCGCGGGAGGACTTGCCATATACAAAGGCGGCAGCTTTATAGGAACTGCTGTGATCCTCATTACTATTCCAACTTTTGTCTTTTGGTTGTTACTGATTATTTTTTCAGCAAAGCGAACGTTGCGCCTGCCTAATTTCTCTCTGGGGCTAATGAAAAAGTTCGTTGCCATAGAAAAAGCAGAGAGGATAATTAACACGGCAAATATTGCGATAGCAGATCTTTGCATAATGAGCAGAGAAAATTTTAATTCAACCGGGGCAATCAAAACTTTTGCGGCAGGAATTGCAATAACTTTCGTAGCATTTTTATTACAAGGTATTTCATTTATGGTATTAGCAGATGCAGTAGGCTCTAACATAGGACTGTTTGATTCATTAATGGCTACTTCTGCATCAACCGTCTTATCAAATCTTCCAATCACAATAGGGGGCTCTGGATTAGCTGAACTTGGGATATGGGCATACTTATTAAATCTGCATAGTATTCCGACATTCAACGATATAGCAAAGGATTCACAGTTGAGCGTAATTATAATCTGGAGGATTGCATCTTATCATGTACCGCTGCTCGTAATGTGGATATCGTTGATGAGGCTAACAATGGGAAAGGACACTCAAACAGAGATAAATTTGGCAGGAATATCTAAACCCATGTCACGCGATAATGACAATACAGATAAGGAAAATGTTTCCAAAAGTAATAGCATTAAGGAAGATAAGCCGGTAGATGATCCTTTAGACAACAAAAAATAGTAGATATATGATTAAAAGCTGAAATTATTCTGAGTGTATTGAATTGAGTAGGATGAGATAATAATCCTCCGGGAGCTTGCACGAGGTGGAGAGATAAAATTTCTCCTTGTACACTAAGAAAAGAAGGATAAGTCCTGAGGATACTTAAGATATATTCGTTTGAACCTTGAGGCAATAGTACAGCAATTCATCATTTATACAAATGCAGTGTCATAATG
>JBKPEX010000056.1:0-5737 GCA_046728625.1 Thermoproteota archaeon | reverse complement strand
TTAGAGGTGCCTAGCTTGGCAGTGAGAGACGCATGTTGGCAATATGTACAAAATGACGATTATGGTAGCTCCAGTTGCACAGTCGTTTAACAAGCTTCCATCTTTTTCTTGATATATACATCGCTAGCCCATGGCAGGTCCTCTTTTGCGAGATTTTGATATAATTGCCTTGAATTAATAAGCAATGCAACCCGATTCTCTGACGCTGACGAGTCGGAATAAACATCAGTAGTATAGATGTTTGCTTGACACCGTGGCAACTATATAGGGATAGTAAAAAAAAATGTTGCTCCCTTTTCGTTAGCATTGTTAACTGCCCATATTGTACCTAGATGAGCCTCTACGATGCTTTTTGATATGAATAAGCCTAGACCAGTTCCTCCAACATCTGACTGGGTGGTGAATTTGGAGAATAATCTAGGCAATATTTCTTGATCTATTCCCGACCCACTGTCTTTGACGCTCACAATGATCATACCTTCCTGTTTGAACGCCTCAATGATGACATATCCTTCTTCGGTAAATTTAATTGCATTATTTAGAAGGTTGGCTACAACTTGGGTTATTCTGCTCTTATCTGCATATACAGATATATTTTCATCACATTTGGAAGATATTCTTAAATCTTTTCGGCTCTTAACTTCAGAGTCTGCTATTAATTGGACCGCATCTTGCACAACGTCTGTTATTACACTGCTGAGCGAAAATGTCTCTTTATTTAGTTTTAAGGTCTTGCTTTCAATTTTTGTTACATCTAATATGTCTTGAGCAAGTCTGTCTAATCTCTTGGCATTTCTAATTATTGAACTGATTTGCTCTTTTTCTACAAGTACTGTATTGGCTTGATCGTTAAAGTGATGCTCTAAGAACTCTGCATCACCCAAAATTGGCATAATGGGCGTTCGGAGCTCGTGAGCCGCTATGTTAATAAACTCCTTTTGCATCCTGTCATGCACCTTTAGCTGATCGTTTGCCTCAGCTAGGAGTTTATTAGATTCAGTTAAGGAGTCATTTGCTCTCTTTAGTTCCTTTGTTCTGGTACCTACGGCGGCCTCTAGCCGTTTGTTCCATGAGAGAATAAGAAAGGCGACAACGAACGCAACTGCTCCAATTATTATAACCATTAAGGTACTAAAATTCTTCTGCTGGTCTATCACAAGGCCCACGTTAGTAGCCAAACGATGCGGTGAACCCATATACAACGTCCACAATAATTTCCCATTGATGATTACTGGTTGATAAGCTATCGTGGTTGTATTTCCGTGAAAAGTAATATCTTCTGCGCCAGCTTTATTTTCCAGCGACTTTTTCAAAATCGCGTTGTACGATTCCTTTATAGAAATGGGAATGGTTGATTGAAATTCGGCTGATAAATAGTTTTTTCCTATCAGTGATTCATTACGCGCAAATAGAAACACACCATCCCTGTCCATCAAACCCAAACTACTTATATAATTAGAGGTCAATTCCCTCTGTAAAAATTCGCCTATACTATCTACTCTTACGGCGGCGACAACTACACCTCTAATTTCTTTTGTTGATTCCGTAGTGATATTAAGAGTCGGACTGTTACTAATAACGGGGAACGAAATATATAATCGAGGAATTTTATCAGAAGACTCTATCGTACTACTGTAATAAGCAGTATGTGTTTTCAAAGGCATTAGGAAGTAGTCCTTTTTACTATGATCCACTCCAGTATAGCTTTTATACAACAAGCCGTTGCTAGTGCTCAGTTTCAACAACTTGCCGGCGGAGTCCAGCCAAAAGTAGCCATCAGAGAGCTCCTTAGTTGAATCTTGCGCCGCATCTATGAGAGCTTGGCTGACTTCCCCTACATTATTGTTGAATATCGCGGGAGAATTCTTCAATGACCTGAGATTTTTGTCAACTGAATCAATACTGTGGACTAAAATCTGGGATAGGTCATATACTTTGATTCTTGCATTATCTCTGACGTCTTCTGAAGCCATTTTTGAGATTTCGTTAGCGGTAAATGATGAGTATTGATACGAGACGACTGACAGCAAAATACCAATGCTTAATACTGTAAAAAGCAGGGCAATGCTGCTTTTAGAAAAGGTTGCTCCTCCTGCCAACAGATTACAACTTTATACTAAAACTCTTATTCCAGATAAATATAAGGAATGAATATACTAGGAAATTAACTACATTTATTATTCTAACGTATTATACCAATGTACAGCCCTGATAGGAAATTCTGTAAACGCTCCAATTAGCGCCGAGATTAATAGAAGGTGAATTGCCGACGTCAAAACGAAAATACTGAGGTCCGTATTGACAAGCGTTTCGTAATTACGTGTTTGCAAATATATACGGTTATCGCAACTGAAGTAAGACGAACACTTGGTCAAGTACAGGTAGGTTAACTGACAATAACATCTTGGGGTGTGGTGAGGTTGTTAACCAGATCATTAATGAAGGCACTGCAGCGCATACTATGATAGTAAGGATTATTAACCATACCGCGGTCATTTTTTCCACCATAGTTGACCCATTTTTAATTGGATATATAAAGTTTAAAGATTGAAGGACGATTACGTACAAGCGCTGCCTCTACCAAGTCCACCTTAAAAACACACGCCAAATTATTCGTTTTAGATTTTCTTGAGTGACTTTATCCGTGCACTCGAGCTGGCTCTTCTCGGAGAATGTATAGGTGTAACGCAATGAGAAATAATGGAATATATATTTACATCATTCTGAAAAGCTTAGCCGGCAAGTCAATACTGCAAGCCTCTATACATTAACGGTCAGATCAAATTTCTTTGGGCCCATTAGCCGATATTTATTTCACTATAGAGATAATAATCGTTAATGATCGGAACTCACTAAATCAACTACACAGGACAAGAAAAGAATTGAATACTCACCAGAGGCTCACCAGAGGCTATGCATAACTAGAACCTCATTTCGATTAAAACACAATCGTACGATCGTGTGGATGATGAATAGGAGCGGCAATATGCCCTCGTGTTCAATAGATTAATATAATTTCTTTTTTACGTAACGCGGATGCAGAGAATGGAACTTTTGTCGTCCTATTATTGTATTATCCATACTTACTGTAATTAACAATGACCAAAGCGTTGTTACAAGTTATGATTCATACCTGCCTACCTGTTGTAGAATGCTGTTTTGACCTAGGGATTAATTTATTAGATTGTATCGTATGTGCGTGTTTTCATTCACAATCTATTTATCTGCGATAAGGGTTAACGCTTTTGATGGGAGACCATCTCAAGCGAATATCTAAGGAGAATTCTAATACTAGTTCTGAAGCATCGAGCCGAGGCGATATTGAGGACAAATTGGATTTCCAAAAGCATGACCTTTACAAGAAGGGGGTCTCTATGATGGCAAATGAAAAGTTGGAAGATGCAATTCGAAGCTTTGAGCTGGCTCTCAGAATCGACCCTAAATTTGTTGATGCTTGGATAAAGAAAGGTTATGCTCACTTTCACCTTGAGCAAACTAGCGCCGCAATTTCATGTTATGACAGGGCCCTTGACATCGACTTCGATAATTCCGAAGCTTGGAACCTGAAGGGTCTAGCGTATTACAGAACAGGCAACTACGATAAAGCACTTGAGTGTTGTGAAAGGGCTATAGACAGAAATCCTACCGATGGGATGTCTTGGTACAATAAGGCATGCTATCTTACCCTCAACGGCAAAATCGACGATGGTATAGAGGCTCTGAAACGGGCCATTGAGATAGATATCTCCTTTGCCAAGAAGGCAGTAAACGATAGGGACTTTGAGAATGCTCGAGCGGAAGAAGGATTCAGAAGAATTATTGAGGTAGTGGTTTTGGAATCTATCAGACAAGGTTACAATTACGTGGGTAAGATTGTATGGATGACTGGCATGGACAAACAAGATGTACAAGATGCAGCGATGAGTCTTATCTTGAAGGGCCTTATTATTAAAAAGGAGAAAAAAGAAATTCACGGATTTTTCACGAGCAAAGAGGAATACTACGAACTTACTCAAGATATAGCTGACAGGCTGGGATCAACTACCAGAGATGGATTATTTGGAATGAAAAAAAAGATATCGGCTCCAGTACAGGAACTAAAGGATATCATTGAGATTCTAGCGAAATTAAGACAAGTAGTTGAAAGTGGGGATGTAAACAGAACCCTCGAAGTACTTGATTTGTTGATTAACCCATCAAAACATGGTGCGACGTTGGTTGAACAATTCTTTGATGAACATAGGGACCTCAGACTCTTTCAGATAAGGCTAAAAGATAAAGGTCAAAAATACCTTAATTCCCATAAGTCAGAGTTGCTCAATCTAATCTCAGAGATCGATTTAAAGGTACGTAACAGTCCTGTAACAAAACTAACTGAGGACTGACCAAATTTCAGATGTACAACCACAGACTATCTGTACCCATTAGTGACGAGCTTCGGGATTTTACTAGGCGCCGTCTTGTAACGGTCAATAGATAATCTATTATTACCCTGAGGTCAAAATACTCCGATATGGGGCAAATTTTTGCTGATGTGAGCGAAAAGGAGGTAACTCGGGCGATAGTTCACATGTTCGCTGAAACCGTGATAGAGTATAGTGATTCCGATGTAATAATTATCGGCGCAGGGCCAGCTGGGTTAATGGCCGGTAGACAACTCGCAAAAATGGGAGCTAAGACGCTGATCATTGAACAGAATAATTATTTAGGCGGTGGCTATTGGGTTGGCGGCTATATGATGAATCCTGTCACAGTTAGGCATCCGTCTCAGAAAATATGGGACGAATTGGGTGTACCGTACCGTAAAATAAGTGATGGTCTATTTGCTGCCTGGGGACCACATGCGTGTTCGAAGCTTATTGCTGCTGCATGTGATGCTGGTGTAAGGTTTCTGCAATTAACTAAACTAGATGATCTAGTGGTCAGGGACCAACGAGTGGAAGGGGTGGTAGTGAATTGGATGCCTGTTTCTGCCCTGCCGAGAAATATTACATGTGTTGACCCTGTAGCCTTAGAGAGCCGGATCGTAATTGACGCGTCGGGTCATGATTCCGTAGCCGTAAGACGCCTAAAGGATAGAGGCTATGTAGAATGGAAAGGAATGGACCCAATGTGGATTGAAGGAGGAGAAGATGGAGTAGTGAACAATACCAAGGAGGTATTTCCTGGATTAATCGCTGCGGGCATGTCTGTAACTGAGACATACGGGCTCCCAAGGATGGGACCAACGTTCGGTTCAATGTTGATGTCAGGAAAAAGGGCCGCGGAAATAGCAATAGGAAAACTTGAACAGTCAGTTAAAGAACCTGACCTGGAGATTGATAGGACTCATGTGTAAGGCTTTTATTTTGTCTCTGTCTGGTGAGGCAGCTGCAGAACGATTATTAATATCAATATGTGTGAAGGAATCATCGATGTCTTAAGCCACCCATAATTCTAAGATGCTGATTGGGCATTGTCTTATCGGATTAAAGTTATCGCTTACATGTCATCCGAAGTCAGCCGTTGGATTCTTATAAGTAGACATCATTATGAGCAATTCCAACGATTAAATATATGTATTTCATGACTGCCTGAAGTTAAGATATTACTGCTATTCACTTGCAATAGTCGGGTGCTGCATGCACTTCTGATTTATTGACCGTATGTAGCAGGCTATTTATCTGCCCCGAACTTTGTCAGTTAGTGACCTGTAAAATTAACCACTATACCTAATAAAGCGGGAATAGCTTTACAC
>JBKPEX010000283.1:0-1069 GCA_046728625.1 Thermoproteota archaeon | reverse complement strand
TACTTGGGCTACTAGTTCTTCATTACCTATTGGTTTTCGTATAAACAGATCTTTATCTAATGCAGAGAACTCCTTTTTCCTAAATTTCTTATAATATAATTCGCTAGCCGTAAGAAAACAGACTTTAGCATTGTTGTCTTTCTTTTTTATTTCCTGATATAGTTCAAAGCCATCCATCTTTGGCATTTTTATATCTAAAATAATCAAATCATATGAACCTGGTTTATAATTTGATAATGCTTCTTGCGGGTCATTAGATGCATCAACTTTGTAACCGTAATGTTCCAATGCCAGCGTACAAAGCATGGTATGGTCAGGTTCGTCGTCTACGATGAAGATTCTCTTATTTTTATTTTTATTTTTATTATTATTATTCATATTTAATTACCTAAGTCAATCTCTTTCTAACTTCCTGAGGTACACCATCTACATGTTAGCCCCATGAAAGGAATAAGAGCGATGATTCCGGTTCCTAGTAGCATCCCCAAGACGCACAGGTTGAATTTAGTTATTTTGAACATAGGATTATTTTCGTGTAGTAAGTATTACTAGTATCCTAAGCATTATTACTAAGAAATTAAGCTGCTGTATAACAAATTAATGTTCATCTTAATTGAATACATACAGATAGATCACAACAAGTAAATCAATATGGCTATTCGGAATATCTTCTGATAAATATGCAATAATAATTATTCGATAATAATTGTAACATTTGTTGCTTACAAATCATAGCTGCTTTCTACTATGATTGAATAACTACAAGACACTATTGTAATGTATGGTTGAAAAAAATAACCTGAAGCTTGTTAGCCCTACTGTCAAAGAAATAGAAAAAAAAGCAGGAAGAGGAGGGGGTGTGGGAGCATCCACAACAACATTGTTTTAAATTGTTGTATCAATGGCCATTATAGCATCGATTTCTGTAATAGGAATTACCTTAGGTTATATGCTAAGCTATTCCACAGAGGTTGAGGGAAAGTGTATAAAAGATGTCCTAGCTTTCGAACAGAAGGGATACTACGCTAACTTGGAAGAATATAAGGCAGCCTCTGCATCTTGTATTCAA
>JBKPEX010000384.1:0-1828 GCA_046728625.1 Thermoproteota archaeon | reverse complement strand
TACAGCATTTAACACTGGATATCATGACATAAATCTTCTACTTTAAAAAGCCTAACTAGAGTGGCCATGATATTATTGCAATCAGCAGTACTGTGTACTCTGTCTAGGACGTCTTTTCAATTACGGTTTTTTTGCCTCACGTGAACACGTATATTCTAGTTAGTTTCCCTTTATAATTAGCTTCAGGTGATAAGTTCGGTTGAAGACATACCCTCACATAAGAGAGGCTCTAACTCGTCTACGACATGGTACTGAACCTTGCAATATCTCTTGGTAGCAATTGTCCATATAACATAAATTTTTAGCTACTTATTTTATTCGCAGATTAATTTTATGATTATTGTACGGACAAGTTTATTTTACCTATTTGTTTGGACGTAACTAATCTACCAATATAGCAGCAGTTTGCAAAGCCTAGCCAAGCACAATGGTGGCAGGGACACTATATTTATATAATAAAAGACATTATTAGATAGAAGTTGAATAACGTAAGAGACAAATGCGGAATAGTACTCTGCAATACGACAGTATGGAAAAAAGTACCCATTTACGAAGATTGATAATGATTCTATGAAGATACTCAAAAAGGCATATGATTTATGAGACAGCAACAGGAAAGAATACAAAAACCATTGAAGCCTAGAAAAGATTATGATTATAACAAGCCCATAAGAAAATGTGTCGTGTGCTATACTCTATCTGGTTGGCACTGTTATGAATGCGATAACGACTTTTGTATTTCGCATTTTGAAGACCATAAGCAGAGGAAACTATGTATTAGAGTTTCATAGATGTTAACAAAAAAATAATTGAGTTGATTTTAATGTGAGAAACTTGTTTGTATCATTATTTATTCTGTTCAACGCAATTTCAACAATCGATATTGCAAAAAAAGTGATCAGTATGTAGATAGGATTTGACTTTAGAAAAACCAGAAATGTGGATGTCATATAATTCTTACTAGGAAGGTATTCGTTGCGCTATGGGCTATCACTATTTTAATACTTTAAGACCTGACTTTCAGAGGGACGTCGGTTTTGTTTACAATAGCATGCTTGGTAGTCACAGATTGACGTTCTGTTAATGAGATGACTTTTTGCTTACTGTTTTGAAATCAATCGAACGCTCCTCATAGTACGGCTTAAAAGCGCCCGAAACTACTATCACCATCATAGATACCAAAACGAGTCCCACTCCAAGGTGGATTGTGACTAATATGGCATGCAGCCTTTCAACAATGACAAGTCCACCTAATGTTATTTGGGCCATTGCAGCACAAAAAGCTACTATTGACGCTATTTTCATACCTTTCGTAGAAACGGACGATCTTAGGGTAACTGCCATTGTAGCGATGACCAGAGAAGCAGTTACAACGGCTATGGTTCTATGAAAATATTCAATAATGAAATCGTTCATTGGTATCAATCCTGCAGGACACAGAGGCCACTTAGGACATGTTAAACCTAGACCTGAAGCACTTACGTAACCTCCGATGAACATTAGCGCGAATAGAGCAAAGAGGCTGCTCAGGGAAAGAGATTGGATCAGCGTCAACTTATAGGTTTTAGGTTTATCAATCTTCTACTGTACCTTTAGTACTCCTGTCATGTACGGATGGACCGAACAATGAAATGGATATTGTTGTCCTGAAGTTAGCTTTGTTGTTGCAATTGTAGATGATTGGCCGGCATTAATAAGACTTGTATCAAATAGCTTTCCAGAGGTTGGATCATCTGGGCCCTTACCGTTTGTAACTGTGTGCAGAGCAGTATCTTTGTTTGTCACTTGTATGGTGTCCCCTTTCTTTACGGTTAAAGAATCTGGAGAA
>JBKPEX010000214.1:0-2189 GCA_046728625.1 Thermoproteota archaeon | reverse complement strand
AAAGCTTTACGAAGTCTTATTTTAGCAATTATAAGCAGAACACCTTTGATTAAGATTAACTGTAACCATAGATAGATATTTTTTAAACTTAAGCTAATAAAAAATGGAATTATATTTACACTACTCGTTGAATATGCAATTTCAAGGTTTATCATACAGATATACCATGTTCATTAAAATTATTTACATTTCATTGAAAACCGCGATCTTATTGTCATTGTGATTTAGTCTGTTAACATCTCCTCTTACTAAAAGTGGTAGTATCTACAAATATCGTGGATGAAATAATACATATGTCTCTTATTCACTGCCAACAGAGGTTAAAGATGGTTTGACCGGGATCTAAGAATTGTATAAGAAAAAAAGAAAAAAAAGATAATTTTAACTTTTACGCAGGTCGCTAGTCTATTTTGCTGTTAATGCCACGGACCATTAAAGGAGCCCATCATCCTACCGCCATTATCCATCATCCTACCGCCATTATCCATCATCCCACCCATTCCCATAGAGGAATGCATCATACTCATCATATCCTGCATAGACAGCCCTAGGTTTGACAATACTCTTCCATTTCCTGGATCTACAATTACTCTATGAATATTATTACTAGAGTCAAGAACGAATACATCATACACTAAGAACCCTCTTTGTGGGTGTATAAATGCGGCAACAGCTGTAGAATTTGAACCTCCTACAACATTTTTTGCACTTGTAATAGCATCATTGAGCGTGGTATGGATCTTTGACTTGTATGCATCTATAATAGGGCTTAATAATGATACAGAACCTGTCCAATTTTCAGAACTGCTCATAGAAAGTGGATTCCAAGGATTTTGTTTGCTGTTACTACCTGGAGCCATTGTTGACATGGATGGCATGTTTCTACCTATTCCGTTGTTATTCTGGGCTAATGCATTATTGATTGGCAAGACCATAAATGCCAGTGCCAAACCAATGCTAAATAATCCCATCAGATAGCTTGTTCTCTGATTTTTGTTCATAGGTAAACAATTAAGAGTTTTAACGCTAATAAGAGTTATAGTTAAGACAAATTCCGCTATATAGCTATCAATGAATTACATATTGAACATAGAAAGTCAGGCAAACATAGAGAAGATGTTCTATGAGGATTTAGATAATTATATTTAAAAACATCACCAAAATATTCGCAATATATTTGTGTATCATATAGCGCGTTAGAGTGCTTACGGGACATCCCCAAATACTGGGAACTCTACAATAGGAATTATAGTTACAGGATTGGTAAAGATAATAAAAGAAGCCGTGTATATTTTGCCAATGAGGCTGCAGAGTTATCGAAATATGTTTATAAATAAGAATTAATATCCTTATAAACGCAATGAATTCTAATCTAAAACCAATTGTTCTTGTGGTAGCAATTGCAGCAATAGGTGTAATAGCCAGCCTTACTCTACTGGCGGGAAACCAAGCATTTGCTCAAGGAAAAAACCAAGGAACTCCATACATAGTACAAAATACTAGCATGTCTACAAAAGATCCATTACCCGGACATCAAATGCATCAAATTGTAATAGCCGCTCCTCCAAGAGAAGACGGGAAAATATATTCCGGTGTAGCAACGTTCACTGCTAGTGCACCAGTAGAGGTAGTTGTGTTGCATATGTATAAACCGGCTGCAACTCCGGACCAGCAACATGGCGAGCCATTAAATGCTCCATTTGGTAAAGGCAAAGTAGCAATTACTCTAATGAAAAAGTTCACTGATTCCCCCATCAACTCTGGTTCGTTAGATTTCGCAGGTAATGCATTAGCATTTCATACTTTAACTGGAAAGCCATTCACCGTAACATACACAGTTGATGCGGTAATACAATCATTAACAAGCAAATAGACAAAACCTTTTTTAATTTTTTTTTATTTTTTTATTATTATAGTAAATAGAATATATGAAAAATATGGCTATTCATTTTCACGCTTGTTACTTCCACATGAATGCTTTTCCATGAACCATTTGTCTCCTCTCTGATAGCAGTTTATACAAGCATAAGGTCTGTCTATTTGGCAGTCATTCGATTTATCTTTTACAAATAAAAAATAAAGGATGAAGTTGAATTGACTTTCTACTACTTATGCTAGTTATCTTGTCTGTGGTTATCGCTGTTACCTGGCTTGGTAAGTTTATCACATCCACCTATGCTCTCTAAGAC
>JBKPEX010000280.1:0-1377 GCA_046728625.1 Thermoproteota archaeon | reverse complement strand
GCTTTGCAGATAACACAATAGCATCAACTAGAATGGTAAACAATGCTATATTTGCAAACCTAGAAGGATTCAAGACAACCGTTCAAAATACAAGAGATAATGCAAAGGAGTTTTCTAGAATAGGAGTTAATGCTGCAAAATTCTTTATGAACATCAGGACATGGTAAACAGTAGCCCTACAAAGATATTTCTTTTACCTACATGAACGAAGGCGGGGAGAATAAGGAACAGAACTTGGTTATAAAGAATGAATTAAATCATTCTAGCAGAGGAGTACCTCTGTGATTTTGATCAATATTCTTTATAAGAACAACAAGGTAATCGATTATCCAATATAATCAACATCTAATTCTTATGATAATCTCTTTATCCATTTCTTTTAATTCACAGTTAATGTCTCCAGCATATCCTCATTATTTTCGTTCAAAGTTTACCTACATCTTTTAGCCGAGAATGCATCCTTAATTCGCCTTCTTGGAAGCGTTTTTTATCCTCATCATCTACCAGGATTAAATGGGGTACTTCGGTAGGTTTTCCATATTTGTCAAGGGCAACCACAGTGACGAATGCAGTCCCTGTATGAACTCTAGTACCATCATCAAGGTCTTCAGCTTCTACTGTTACTTGGACCTCCATAGAAGATCTTTTTATGAAATTTATTCTTGCAAAAAGAATTAGGGCGTTGCCAATGAATACGGGCTTTAGAAATGTCATTCTGTCTATACTCGCTGTTACAGTATTGGCTCTGCCCGCATGTCTTTTGGCACATAAACCAGCAATTAGATCTACATGTTTCATTATAACACCTCCAAAAACATTGCCTTTTGGATTAGCATCGGAAGGCAACATTACGACTGTCATTTCTGCTACAGACTCCCTCGAATATTTGCCCTTTTTTGGTAATGATTGATTTTCAATAGTCATTCAATTGTTATTAACTATCCATTTGTTGCCTTAATTAAGCATTAAGGATCGATGGAATTCTCTGAAATTATTATCTCTTGAAATAACAATCGGGCAGAGCTTATGTATTAAAAACCATATTTACTGCAAATTCGTGCATGGAACAATCTGGTACTGTGGAGTATTATACAATCAGGTCAGAGGAGAGATCAGAAACAAATGAAGAAAGAATAACTATTATCATCAGAGTAACATTTTCTCACTTATATAAGAGCCTCTTAGTAAAGTAAAACAACTTGTCTGATACTACAGTAACAAAACAGGACTTGGTATTATGCACCTTACTAGCTGGACCAATCTTGAGGCGAGCAGAACCAAAACAGGTATGTATCTGGATTGCTTGTAGTAGGCCTGCAGTCATTAGGGCCGAGATCTTTAGGGCAGCAGATCTGAAGTATACTAAGCATGTCATGA
>JBKPEX010000042.1:0-3581 GCA_046728625.1 Thermoproteota archaeon | reverse complement strand
CTTCTGATTGCCAGGTTTCAGTCATATTAAATAATGTAAAACCATACCAAAAAGCTAAGGGTACTGGGCCTGGTGGACTAAACGATTATTCTAACTGGACTTTTACATCTACTTCTGCACATAGCTTAGTTAAAGAAGGATCAAACAAGATAACTGCCAAATTTTCCTGCAATGGTAATCCTAATTTGTTATCATATTATAGTGTAAATGTAACAGCTATAGGTAGTTCCTCTACTATTTCAAATACTTCAACTATCTCACCCACTACATCTACTCAAAAAGATGTTGGAGCAAATTCAACAGCTAATAATATCATAGTGCAAAAGAAATCTAATTCCATTAATTCTAGTAAGCCTACTCTCGGACCTGATACTGTGTTGCACATAAAAATTACATCACCTACCAAAGGTCAAAAGGTTTCTATCGATAATTTAAAAGTAGTTGGAACCTCATCTGATAATACAACTTCTGATTGCCAGGTTTCAGTCATATTAAATAATGTAAAACCATACCAAAAAGCTAAGGGTACTGGGCCTGGTGGACTAAACGATTATTCTAACTGGATTTTTACACCTAATAATAAGAACCCACAAATAACAACTGGTAATAATGAACTGACTGCAAAGTTGTCGTGTTCTGACCCTTCTGCAACCCACACTAAATATTACAGCGTAAACGTTACGGGAGTAGAGTCTAGTTTTAAGGGTTCACAAAAAGAAACAACTCAGTCAAATTCACCAGCAAACAATACTGAACCATTCATATTTCCAATACCTTCAAATAATAATCCTGTCTTTGTCCCATAAATTAGTGACTGGCATCAGTTCAAAATCTGAACGACATAAGTTTTCAATTTAAATTGGGGCTAAGAGAGCATGTTGCAAAAAAAGCGAATGCAATAAATTTGGCTGCTTGATATTGTATATGTGGCGTATACCCTAATATTTGGGAATAATTTTATTGATGATAGTCCAAAATCTATCACTTATAATAACAAGACTCTCTTGTTTTTGGATGAAGATAGCAGTGGACCGTATATTACGACCCAAATATTCGATTCGACTGGAGACAATTTAATTATCAAGGTAGAGGGGAACATTTGTTCATACTGCAGCCAAGAATTAGTTGAAAAACATAACGATCGAAGCCACCTGTTGATAATTAATAAGGAAGGTGAAATTATGTTACAATCTAGAGTTTTGGACAAAAAGACAATTCTTGTAAGCGGCGTATTCTCATTTAAGGACTTTGTCTTAATCGCAACCCAAAATTATCTTATATTGCCCAATGGAAAGAAAATGATGCACAATAGAGTCAGGGCAAATGATGGTTCTGTCAAAGTAACCGCAGAGGACGGCATAAAACCAGACATACACTAGTCCTGAATCGTACCCTGAATTTTTAAGCCTCTGTGTTTTATATTGCCTTATACTCAAATTAGAAATTCATCCTCTAGCTTTCCAAATAATTCTAATAGATATCTATCTGCAACGTTTGATCAGAACTCAATTCAGATTATTATTATTAGTGCGGAAATTAAGTCTATTTCAACAAAGAAATGGACAACCTTTTGAGATTATCACATTTGCTTTATGTTATATCTATTCCATGACCTAATTCTTCAACAAATACAAATTCTTGTAATGATTTTCTTTCCCTTGGTTTAAAGGCTTTTTCTATCAGAATATCTGGTAATACGTGGTGCGTGTCTTGATAGCCTATTGCTATCATTATGCCTACTTCGTATTCTTCAGGTATTTTGAAAATTTCTCTGGCTCTTTGAACATCAAAACCGCCCATTTCGTGCATGACCAGTCCTTGATTAAATGCTTCAAGGAACATATTCTCATTGGCCGCTCCTAGATCATGAAAATGAAGTCTATTATAAGCTCCGGTGTCTGAGTATGTCTTTTTTGTTATGGCACAAATAAGAACCGGTGCTCTTTTTGCATAACTATTGATTTCCTTTAAAACCGATTGGGCTTTATTTAGTTTTTGAGGATTAGCATTAGTAAACACGATATAGGACCATGGTTGCTCATTACGAGAAGACGGAGCCCATCTAGCTGCCTCCAAAATCGAAAGTAGCTTTGCTTTCTCTACTGGCCTTGTAGAAAATGCCTCTTGCACTCCATCTTCTTGCGATAAGCTCGTTTATAGGAAAGTGCGTGTTCGCTATTTTTGTTATTAATTCCTTCTTCGACTCTGCCAATGACACTTCACCGGTATGTATCAGTGTGTTTTGAATGCGTAATAATATATCGCTGATCTAGATATGTGATAGTGCATATCCATAACAAATGTCATTCCACGTTTATAGTTCTACTTTTAAGTTTCTCATCTTTTGAAGGCGTTTTCTTAGGAAGGTTTACTGTCAATATTCCATTATTCGCTTTAGCAGTAACTTCTGCTGAACGTATCTCTTCAGGCACTGGAATTGTGCTATAAAAGGAAGTGTACGATAATTGATTATAGACATAATTGGCCTTTTTCTTTTGACCTTCTTTTGACTTCTGTTCTGAATTTTCAGCAGAGATCTCTATAGAATCATCTGTAGCTATAACCTGAATCTTATCTTTTTTTACTCCCGGTAGCTCTACTCTCAATTCATATGAATTTCCTTTATCAACCATATCATAAAGTGGCATTCTTATGGCTCCTTCTTGTTCTTCTCCTGTTATTTCTGATCTAGGAAAACGATTGAGATGGTGAGTTAACCAAGGATTTAACATACCTTCAATCTCATTTCTGAAATTCTCAAAAATACTGTCCATGTGGCGTGCTGTTCGCTCTGTCCTACCTCTCCTAGTCATATAACTTGCACTATCTTTAGTGTTGGGACTTGATGACTTTTTGGCTTCGTTTATTCCAGCTCCTTTAGGCTCAAATTCGCTGAGCTTAGGTCGAAAGGTTCTTGGCTCTTTAGATGCTCTTCTACCGACTCCTGTTCTTGTTATCTTGCCCCTCTTGGATGGAGACATATTGAATACTATTACTGAGAAAAGATAGTATATACCAGTTATTCATAGCTGATATACTAGCAGGCAAAATACAGTGAAAGCCGAGCATTCTAATATCCAGAACTGTTAAAAAAATTATGTAACAGAGTTTAGGCAAATCTGGTAAGTCATTCTATGCTGATGCATTTACCGAAAACCTAGAACAATGACAAAAATAAGATATTCTCGGCAAATTTGAATATGCAATTTGATATACAGCAAAGGTTAGTTATGGATCGGATCAATACAGTAAAACCTACAAAGTGAGGACCATAGAACACAGAGTTAATCAAGCATTTACAAGATATATTTATTCAAGATGCTTCTCAAAGGATACACTAAATATTCAAATCCAAGGCGGATAATGAGCTGAACAATATTCCGAAAGTCGGTTACCATCTATGTACTATATTATGCGAGCTTCAAAATAGTTCTTTGTTCGGTTAAGGCTTTTACGAGATCAATAAACCTTAGTCCTTAATTAATAGTCACTTATTTTCTGGCTTACCCTAAGGCTAGGTAATACTGAAGCGAGTATGACTAGGAGCTAAGATAATCGCTTTCTCACGAATCCCTATAGAC
>JBKPEX010000285.1:0-4931 GCA_046728625.1 Thermoproteota archaeon | reverse complement strand
AGAACAACAGAAAAAGGTTTACGCCTGTTGTAAATCTGTATCAATTTGATGAAATAATATCTATTCCAACTGTAAGAAATAAGCAAATTTTTTCTCTTTTTATTCTATTTCCATAGAATAACACACAGCAGTGTGTATATTTACAATGGCCGTATTAGAAACTTCCGACAACGTATTTCATTTGTTACATCTGCTGCTTGAAGTATTAGCCATGAGTCAGGACGCCTCTCAGATACGCTGTCATTGCATCGACATATTTTTGAATTTGGGGCGTGACTGGAATCAGACTTAGTGCACCATGAGCTACTCCTGGCCATATGGTGAAATAATATTCTTGATCCTGCTCCTGAAGTCGATTGGCTAATGTTATGCTATCATCTTTTAATGGATCTAGTGACATAGCGGCAATGTACATAGGTGGAAGTCCAGCCAGATTCTTGGCAAGAAGTGGGAATGCTAAAGGATTTTTATAATCAGAATGGTTTTGAAATATTTGACTCATAACATATTTCATTGAAGCATAAGTTAATCCAAATTCCCCCTTACCAAATTTCTTCATAGATGTAGAATCGAGCAGATTAGGCGAATATGGGCCATATAATAAGTATAACACACGAATTAAATTCTGTTCTCTTATATTGCTGGTAGTGATATTATTATGGATGCTATTGTTGTTGTCCCCATTACTATCGGAATCACGTAAGACTAATGCTGCAGATAATGCCAAATTGGCACCCGCTGAGTCACCTCCAAGACCTATATTGTTAGCATCAATCCCTATTTTCTGACTGTTATTTGCAATCCATCTAATTGTAGAAACAACATCATTTAATCCAGTAGGAAATGGATATTCTGGTGCTAATCTATAATTCATTGCAGCATCTGTCTGATTCTTATGCGTTCTATCTGCATCATGTGTATTTTGTACGTCTAGCCTTATGCTTTGGTAATGGTAATTTATTCTTGATAACAGAAAGATAAATGGAAAGAATGCAGAAAGGTTTGTGATATGATTATTAAGAAAAGTATATTCCCAATTTAACAGCTGACGATATCCAAGTTAACACAAAATGTCCTAATCACCAGGAAATACAAATGTCTCTAAGATTGAACAGAGTCAAATTTCCTCTTTCTTCTGCCTATTTTTAGTATGTATATTAAACCTATTATTGCTGCTATAGGAAATGCTATTGCAATAACCTTGCTTAATAAAATACCCGTTCTATCTTCGCTTCCCTGAGTAGTGGGAAAAGGATTCAAAATACTTGGTGGGGATTGATGAGGCACAAATACATTAAATGATGCTAAATTAATCGAATCCGGTGTGTCTATCCTTGTTATAACCTGATGGGTCCCATCATCTGGAAAGAGATATTTTACCGAAAAATCTCCATCGGCAACTGATATATTTTCAAATTTAAATAATCTTTGACCATTTGTAACCACTACTCTTGCCACGAAGTCTTTGATATGCTCATGAGATGTTGAATTCTGGACGCTGAATTTAAGTTCAGTGAACGTATCAATTATAGGCTTGTCTGGTGTATAGGTAAACTGAATTTTTATGTTGTCTCTTTGGTTTTTCCATTCCTGAATTTTGCTATTATTATTGGAAAAATGAGCCACAGCAAAATAATCTATATGTCGTATATAGTAATATTTATAATTATAAAATAGTGATGTAATTATTAAGATTAAAAATAAGATGACTAATGATGTAATAAAGGATCTCACGTTAATATAAAAATGTAATTCGACTTCTCTTTAATGTTTGTAGAATTTCCAGAAGTCCTAAGGATTTAATTATATTGTAATCAGTCAAATCGATCAATCATTCTCATATCAATGCGAAATAGTATACTAAATAGAAGATTAAGTTTATGACTTTTAAACTAGGGAAATTAACTAATGTAGTTGGTAACCTTCTCTCGTTTGTTCTCCTTCGCCTACTATGTGGCAATTGACTATGGCTATTCTACTCCAATTAATCCCAGTAGATCAAAGCCGTCAGACATTAAACCTTGGTCCTTCACACTTTCCTTGAAGGTCTTCATAAATGCTTTAAAAATGTCCTTAGAAGTAATTATACCTACCATTTGTCCTTCATTGCCAACGATGGGCAGTCTCCTGATGTCTTTTTGCTCCATCAAAGCTACTGCATCGTTTATTGACGTATCAGAGTTAATTGTTATCAAGGGCTTACTCATAACTTCGGATACAGTCATATCCGCAAAAAACTTGGCGGAAAATCCCACCATTCTTGCAAGATCTCTCTCAGTAACTATTCCTACCGGCATCTCGTTTTTCATGTTAGTATCTAATGTTTCCGCATCATGACCGTCGGCGTATTTTTTTATGATAACTATACTTCCTATATTGTCTTGATACATTATTTTACATGCTTGTCTCATAGTTTCATTTTCTTTTATTGTTTTTACACTCCTAGTCATAAAGTCAGATACTGGGATATTTTTTATATTGTCTGATGCTGAGGTCATACAGATTAAATTAATTAATATCACTGATGCTTTTAGCCTTTTCTACATCGCAACAAGTTCATTTTAGACTCAAAGTTAGCCAAAAATTAACACAATTTTAGATCTGGCAAGCTAACTTATTAAACCATGCTTACCTATTCTAATACAAGAAATAATATACAGAATCATTCTTAAGGAAACAGCATTCTTACGTATATCTGATTTTGAAACTGAATTTCCATAGCTGCTTTTTGCTAATGCATATTTTGCAATAGCAGTTCATCATACAAGTATTCCAACTGCGGCGATTGAAAGTATTGCTAAGCTGGAGTGAAATTACATGATTACAACTTCTGGTAGTAGCAATTTATTTTTCCTTCCTTACTTCTCTGCTATTCCCAAATGAATATGAGAACTGTTTGGTAGGAATAACTTCTATCTTAAAAGAAGCACGGAATATATCAAATAATACAGAAGTAGATACGAGAGACAAGATACATGCTTTATCATTAGCAAAGGAATGCTATTCCATGAAACTAGAGCTGCTTACAAATGCTACCGTGGCAGGCTATGCTATAGGTTTGTATCTGTGCATAATAATAACAAGAAATTAGTATCTAAATAAGAAGAAAATGGTATTGAAAAATCTACATCCAACTAATCATAATAAAGACATTGAATTAGAAGAAGAACAAAAGGAAGAAGAGGCGATACCAGAAATAGAAGAACAATCACGTCAGCAAAGTATTACTATAAACCAAGTTTTTTAATGTCTTTCATTAAAGATTCGGAGACAGAAACTAAAGCTAGACAGAACCTACAAGAAGAGAAGTAATAATTTAAAGTGCTATTCATGACTCTACGTTTCTGTCTATTAGCAGGAATTGAATTCTGTATCTATTTACTGCAAGAACAAAAATCCCAGATATAGCAATACGTATAATGAATGTAGAGTTATCACATGTTATTCTTTTGATAATGCTGACTTATTTGGAGTTGGGTAGTGAAGATTAATAGGCCAAATTGAAAAATGTAGTTATGACTACAGTTGTTATCTATTTTCTTTAGCATATATAGCTCTGGTCATTTGCTAAGTATACGTGTAAAAAAGACAATATCTATTGTCATTTTCTATAAATGTAAATATCCAAGGAAAATAAAGTTAAGAGATTGTATGCAGGGTAAAGTCGTCTGTTATTTGGTTCTGTGGCTGTTTAGCATTTATTGCAATAATGGCAGCTCTTATGTTATAATCAGCATTACCTTTGAGGAATGGCGCTTCAAGATGATATGCACCAGTACTGCTAAAGTCCGGTCCATATACTCTTGTCTCATTGGTGTCTGTTCCAGCAGCTATCAATTCTAGTGGAAGTTTATCTCCTATCACAGTAAATGTCTGTGAAAATACATTGTCAGTTTTGTTCTTAAATATGGTTATATTGTATGTAATTGGTGTAGACTTGTCTAATGGTACCGTTAATGGTGTAAAATCTAGTAATGTCCTGACGTCTCTTGTAAGATTTAAAGTTGGACCGGTACCTGAAGAGAGCTGAAAGTGATTTCCTCTTTCTAGGGCGCTACTTGTAGATACTATTGCGACTCTCCATGGATGTATTTTACAATAATATGAGAAATCTCCTGCTTTATTGAATGTATACTGTATGAAGGAGTTTGCTGTAGCTGGCATTATACCAGAATTAAATAGAGTTCCAGAACTAGAACTCCCTGGCAAACCATTGGTTACTGTATGAGGTTGTCCTGGATCGTTGTTAAACCACGCTATAGTGGTACCAACTGGAACAGCAATCAAAGGAGGATAGTAATGAATAAGGCTGCTCTTTTGAGCAGCGCCTGGAATTATACTAACTGCATAGGTTGCCCCTATATTAGGTAGCGTTGCCATACTTACAGTTTGTCCGTATACAGATAACGGACTTCTTCCCAAATTTGATGTGGGTAGTACTGTTGTTGTAGCAAAGGTCAAAAGAAGTAGTGATAACATTAATACTACAAGATAAATTTTTGTCATCTATCTTTTTGGAGTATTGTTAGTTACTATTAAATGCTTTAGTCAAGAGTTTAAGGAACCGTAGCAGTTAGAATACAATATAAGAAACCACTAGCCTGATAGTATGAATAATATCACAATGTGGGCCAGTGGGATTTGAACCTTGCTGGTAGATGGGTTCAGTATATTTACCCATTTATGATTTCAATGTTACATACAGCAGGTTGCAAGAAATTCACTATGTTAATTTATTCCCAATTGGTACGATTTAGGATAATATTAGATACATAAGCCCTCCTATATTGTTAGTAAATACTACTGGAAGTCACAAAGGAACCGAAGACCAAAAATATTTTCTTCAATGTGCAATGTCAAGAGTTAGTTTTTAAGATAAAAAAGAGAAGATAAGGAGACGTGTCTAGAAATTAATCCTACCAGTGTAATCC
>JBKPEX010000330.1:0-2083 GCA_046728625.1 Thermoproteota archaeon | reverse complement strand
ATCTTGGATTCGGGAGCTGAACATTCGATTAACTTACCACTCGTTAGTGAAAAAGAAGAAAATATTTGTTTACCGCTTGTAATAAATGTAATTTCAAAATATTGGGGATATGATATTAACCTAGAAGAAACCTTAGAAGTCGCAAAAAAATATCATGGTATGAAAGGTTCTATAATGATAGAAGGAATAGAGATAGCCGAAAGACATAATTTCATTTCATATATTTATAAAGGTACGGTAAATGATCTAAAAAAACGGATCGACCAAGGAGTACCTCCAATAGTGATT
The DNA here is from genome assembly GCA_046728625.1 of Thermoproteota archaeon. Taxonomy (GTDB): domain Archaea; phylum Thermoproteota; class Nitrososphaeria; order Nitrososphaerales; family Nitrososphaeraceae; genus DASQQB01. The sequence continues at coordinate 1,795 of JBKPEX010000330.1, read as the reverse complement.
CTTCCTGGAATTCACGATATGGTTCAACATGCTACGATAATATCTGGTTACAGTCCCAAAGAGAATCGCATTTTTACTTATATTCCTCAACCTGATACAATTGGTGCAATTCCTGAATCAAAATTTGAAGAAGAATGGGAGCAAGATGACAAGATTACTCTGATAATTATTCCAAAGGACATGGACGAGATTTTTAAATATGAAAAGAATTTGAAATTTATAAATTCAAATAGATATTGCTTCGAGGCGGAAAAATCACGTTTACAGGGAAATCTAAATGACGCCTTATCAAAGTTACAGACAGCGGTAAACATTGATCCTGAAAATTCTCAAGCTTGGTCGCTCTTAGGCAGCATACACAATGAATTCAATTTAGATCACAATAATGATAAAATTGAAGCTAATATTTTCTATGAAAAAGCAATTAAACTTAACCCAAAATATTATCTTGCGTTTCGCGGTTTGGGAAATTATCATTTAAAAAGGAAAAATTATCATCTAGCAGATCAATATTATTCAAAGGCAATTGAAATTAACCCAAACAGATATGGTCCAATATATAAAAACCGAGCTTCCGCAAGATTGGAGCTCAAGAATTACTCAGGCGCTAAAGAAGATCTTCTGCATTATTTGGAGCAGACACCTTCTGCAAGAGATAAAAAAATTATTGAAGACGCAATACTTCAGCTTAACTAACTGCCTTAGTTTCCCACTATGAAGACGATAATCTCAATTCCTCACTTAGGTTTGTATAATATAGCCAAAAGTAAACCATGTTCCAGCACCCCGTGCTGCTATAACCCTTGATATTTCTGGTTTAAGCAAGGATATTTTGCTTAGTACTAGAAATGCTGTTAATCCAACAATGATTGCGCCTTGTATTATAGCAGCAGCAATGAATCGTTTAGTCTAAGGATTTGATTCTTGTTTAATGTCTGATACTTCTTCTGTCATTACCTTTATTAATATAAAACAAGAAATCTCAATCATAAATAGTATCTAATAAACTGCCTTGCGCAGTTAGCTTATTAGTATAACCGATTTATTTAACTATAACAAGCCGCAATTAACAAAATTAGAAATAGATGGAAGAAACATTATGACAGATTTATTACCCAAATGTACTAAATGCGGTTCGCCAGTTGCTGATTCTATAGAATCCCAAATAGAACAACATGAAAAAATAAAGATGGGCAATTATATTAATAGTGAATGGATATGCGATAATTGTCTAGGAGCAGAACACAAAGAAAAAGAGCATTCGTCATCACATACTAGTCAATGCGATAACATAGGAACAGCAAGTGAATCAGATGTTTCTCCGAATACTCCAAGAGCAGATGAAGCCAACCTATAATATCATTACCAACAACAATAACCATTATGTGACTAGGTATCGAACCATTTTGGAATTGTATTCTCTATATCCATATTCCTGATATACTGTCACAACAACGACGACATATCCGGTACAGGATTCCCATTACTACAATCTATAGTAACAGGCTAAAAACTGATAGAATAAAGAAGTAAGAAGTTACCTCCAAACCTTTCTTTTTTTCTTTATTTGTATAAAAGCTAGAATTTCCATTATTATTATTATGAAAGTACAAAGAATATCTGCAGTAACTTTGATAATCAAGAATATGGACAGGTCTTGTAATTTTTATTCTCAAATACCAGGTTTTAAGTTGGTTTATGGTGGATCGTGTAATGATACTTTTACTACTTATGAAATTGGTGAATATATACCAAAAATATGTCTAAATCTAGAATTAAGTACAACCAATAATAA
>JBKPEX010000087.1:0-2137 GCA_046728625.1 Thermoproteota archaeon | reverse complement strand
AAGATTTCAGAAGATAAATCAAAAGACATAACTATAACGAGGATACTTGCAGCAAGTACTATTCTGGCAATAGTGGTCTCTGTTCCGGCTATATTAGTAGCAATTGTAACGCATTATATATTTAAAACTACATTAATCATCACTCTGCTTTCAAGTGTAGTTGCACTCTTCATTGCAACCGGATTTGGCTACACCATTTCTACAAAGTTGGCTAACTATTTATCAGAATAATGAATGATGAAAACGTCTATTCTTATTGAAGTATATCCCTTGTTTTACGCAATATTTTTCCAAAATTGGAAACAAAACACTTTTAGTTCTAGAGAAATCTTATATAGATAAAATAGTAGTGCTTATGTAGTGAATTAGATTATGGAAAAATCCTATATCAATTTGGAGGAGGAGGTTGAAAGAGGAAGTGGCGAATAAAAATGACATGGCCCGTTTATATCGTATCTGGTCCATGTCTGGTAAAAATGATACATTTCTGCACAATGACATTCCAAATCTTACCAAATGCTGACTATTCTTGGAATAAAGAACAATTTAGTAATTGAGAATCCACCATGAATAACGATCATTGCGATAATAATGAAAAAGACTATTTTCCATTTATTAGCATAGACGAACAAACAGAAGACGAAGTAAAAGATGATAGACATAGTAACATGGATGATTGTAATTATTATTACTACGAGGATGATGACTTGTTTAGATCATCATCAACAACAACAACAGATTGCAATCATAAGTATTTCTCAGGAATAGCAACATCTTCGCAGTTACAATGCGACATCTGCAAAGAAATAATAGGAGAGTGGAAGTTTAGCTTTACGTATGGTCTTAAAACCTTCCCGCCATCACAATATTCTACCTACAAAATATATCCATATTTGAGAAGATTAACTCCTGAAGAAATCCAGAAATTTAAGTAGAAAGTGTTTTGCGTCTTTGGGCTGGTGTATATGGATGCCTCATATATCTGCCAGATAAACCGGTTCAATTTGGAGTACCTCTCTTGTTTAGTCGATTTTTTTAGCTTTTGCTCTAACTGACCTCAGCGATACGGGGCAGTGTTTTCATGAGATCTTCTTTTCTTTTGTAAATGATAAAAACTTTTTAGTCCTTTTTTGCTATAATAGCACCCGTCATCATTTCATCTCATCCGGTTCTCTGCGTATAGAATGACGTATTTAGAGAGCAGACGAACTCTATAGTGAGATTGTGATTCTATTTATAATAGGTAGGTGGAATGTTTTTTCATTCTATCTATGCGTAGATAGAATTATTACATGATTGATTGACCCAGTAGTCGTAGTGCAGTCTAACCTAACAACAGCAATATCTTCTAATTTTTCTTTGAAAGCAAGATGTTAAGAGCTGAGCCAGCATAAAACCATTCTATTTGGGATTCGTTATATGAGTGTCGCAAGTCTATCTCTTCGTCGATTCCGTTACTATGATGTAAAAAGCATTTCACAGGCTTAGCTGGTCTGATATCCTGCAGACCTGTTATACTAAGTCTATCATCTTCGGTTATTTTGTCATAATCTGATGGATTTTGAAACGTCAATGTTAAGACCCCTTGTTTCTTGAGATTAGTCTCGTGTATTCTAGCAAAGCTTCTAGATATTACTGCTGCACATCCAAGATATCTGGGCGTCATCGCAGCATGTTCTCTGCTACTACCTTCTCCGTAGTTTTGATCTCCAACAATAATCCATTTCAGCCCTTGTTTTTTGTATTCTCTGGCTATATGAGGGAATGATTCGATATTTCCGTTAAGAAGATTTCTTCCTTTTCCTACTTCACCGCTGTGATAAGCATTGGTTGCACCAAGGAGTAAATTATCACTGATCTTATCCAAGTGACCTCGATACATGAGCCATGCGCCAGCTGGCGAAATATGGTCAGTGGTACATTTCCCCTTTACTTTTGCTAATACAGGCAACCTCACAAAATCTTTCCTATCCCACTTGGGAAACGGTTCTAGTTTTTGCAATCGCTCACTATCCTTGTTAATAATCACTTCTACACCTCTAGAATGATAATCGTCTGCTGGCTCTTCAAATACTCGTTTAGTAATATCGTCAAAGCCTTTTTCTGGGATTTCAGGTGCTATCTTTGGAGGTTGGAG
>JBKPEX010000302.1:0-1706 GCA_046728625.1 Thermoproteota archaeon | reverse complement strand
AGGTAGGCCAATAAGGTAACAAGACACGATTTATTCGCTGTTAAGATTTGAACTGCACGAGCAATAATCATTACGAAGTGCCATCTCTGAAGCTGTTGTTTAAATAGACGTACTAACTTTCCAGCAAAATTAAGCATATGGTTTTCAATAATCCTTTAGCTAGCGATAAAATGCACATTAAAAGGCAGTCAAAAAAATGCTAGCTTGATAAGAATATCGTTGGCGTCCTAAGGGAATGGTAGAATGAACGGTTCTGTAAGTTTTTTTCCGGATGCCGTATTATCGGAAGTTATAGTAGTATCGTTTGAAGAGCCAGCGGATAGTATAGAGACTTTTGTTTCCAAATCTTTGCATATTGAATTATGATCGTCTTTAATACATTCTTTTTGATCGACCGGTTTTAAGCCGTCGCTAGCGGAGTTTGTTTTCTCAGCATTTACAAACCCAATTGGATTTTCAAGAATACTCCAAGCTAGTAACAAGAAGATGCCAATTGATATTCGAAGCAGCGAATTTCCGAGGTGCGTGGCTAATCAGATTAAATGTTAACTGCGAGTGTATATTTGCTTTAAATCAATTAATTCTCGTATCATAATAGTGATAAATCATTTATAACTATGCTGAAGCTAAATCTATCGTGAGTTATCACTGTCATCAATCGTACAAACAGATTGTTTGTTATCTACTCGTATATTATAGCAGAGTCTGTCCTCGTAATAATTCTAAGTAAGATTAATCTCAATCTAGACTCTACCCAGCATGAAATTTTGTACACCCTCTAGAATGTAGTTCTGGATGAAAAAACGGTCGTCTTCTCTTTATATTCAATGCGAGCGACCATGGTTCTTTCTAACCACTATTTAGGTTGGTTCTGCAAACTCCACCAGTCATCAACTCAGTAGAGGTAAATATTTGATAATATTAGGGTAGCGAGAGAAGAATGGTTGGATCCGAGATAAGACCGAATCAACCAATTTTACAGAGACATATTAAAGATAAATGAGTAAACAGAACAGTGTACTATAACATGTTATTTCAGGACAGAGCAGATGCAGCTGAACGACTTGCCGAAAAATTAAGAGAGTGGTTGAGCCATGATTCACAAATTGCAGGAAGCGAAAGGCGGGAGAGACTTGAAAGTCCATCTAACCTACCGTCTAATAAGCTCATTTTGTGCATTCCTCGTGGAGGAGTAATTATTGGAGATATTTTATCTACAAAGCTTGGCATCAAACTTGATATCATAGTTTCAAGAAAGATAGGCGCACCACATAACAAAGAACTCGCTATAGGTGCTGTAATGCCGGATGGAAGTTTTTTCCCCAACAGGGATATCATAGAGAGGTTGAACATTGATGAGTCATATATATCCGAGCAGCTGATAGAGCAGAGAAATGAAATAACAAGGCGATTAATGATTTTCAAGGGCACCACAAATTACGAGCAAAATATGGAAGACAAACTCGTCATCTTGGTTGACGATGGAGTGGCTACCGGTGCAACGATAATCTCTGCAGCACAATGGCTAAGGGTAAAATTAAATTGCAAAAACATTGTAATAGCTGTACCGGTTGCACCTTATGGAGATAGTATTCGCAAGCTTAGCGAAATCGCAGATAAGCTGATAATCCTTTATACTCCAGAACCTTTTTATTCTGTAGGGCAATTTTATGAAAACTTTAATCAAGTTGAGGATAGCGAGGTAA
>JBKPEX010000133.1:0-2203 GCA_046728625.1 Thermoproteota archaeon | reverse complement strand
GGATGATACAATGAAGCTGGGTTCAGCTTGTAGTTGGGAACTATGTTGTTGTTGTTTTCTATTCAATGCTGTATTCTAGAGAAACGAATTTCAACAAATGTAGTAGGTGTAAAGAACGGATAATTGCATAAGGATCTCAACAGTATGTACGTTACAGTAGACTAAAAAAGATATTTATGATACTGATCCTTTAGTTTTTTGTTATTAGAGTTTAATGGAATGATTGGTACTTATAATCATTTAGGATATTATGAACAAAAAAATAAAACAATAGAAGATAGAATAGAATACAATTATTTACTACCACTGTTTATTATTGTTACTTGTAAGTTTTAAGATACCTTCGATAATTTCCTTGTGCCTTTCTTTTTTCTCTAGAGATGTCATCAAAATGTGGTTGCCATCTAATGGAAAAACTGCAAATTTTATTCTCTCCCTTTCTGAAAAGCTATAAATTGTTCTACCAAATTCTGAGTCGAAATCTTTACGCATCTCACTTCTAAGAAGAAATTCTAAATATAGTTTAGAGGAATCTTCTTTGTGTTCCATGGGTTTTACGCCTTCTCTCATTCCTCCAGCAACAAGGTTACCCATTTTGTCAATAATCCCTACAAATCGGACACCGGTGCTAAGCGCAAAGATACTGCTGCATAATTTTTCTAACTCAACTTTATACATTAAACTCTCGCTATGTTACTTGATTTTAGAGTAACATATGAATTGTTAGCCAGAGTATTATTCTCTCGTCATCTTAAAAAACGTATATTGTATCCTTGATTGTTATGGCTCCATTTTATCTTCTTCTTCCTCATTTTTCATACACCTATGAAAATATCTTCGAAGGTTTCGAATTATCCAAGAAATGGTCTTCTAGTTCACTTCGCAGCCAACTAGACTGATTTGAGAACCTTTCCATTCCTCATCGATAGCATTAGATACAATCTTCGGGGGATAGAAAACAACTTGTGCTGGTATTGTAAATCAACCTACACGGGATTATACATTCTAGTGCTAATTGCTACTACAGTATTTAAGAAATCTTATTTCCAGGGCATATTAAAATGACCTACTACTAACAAATTCTGCTTTAACTCAGTCAATATTAAAAAGGCCATTTAGAAAAACTATGGATTAATTTGAAGCTGCATTTTAGCTTTGAACTCAAATATTTCATTACTATAATCAATGTTAATGCCCTCATGTTTCCCTCTATTTTGTGTCCTGTCAAAAACAAGCCCAGTGCTACTGGAAATAAAACAAGGCCAATAATAACATAAGAAAACTTGTTTGGCCCGTTATTAAAAAAGTAAGTAGCAATTGATGCAAGTCCGATAATATAAAGGGATAAACCTGTAAGATGCAGTCCTCTATTTATAGGGTTTCTGTGAGTGCTTTTAATTGCCTTAAGTAGATTCAGCCGCATATTGTTATAATTATTATCAGTCTATTATTTTAGTTCTTGTCATTGGCTTTCGTAGGTAATAGTGAGCCAGTATTGAGCCTACAAAGATGGATGCAACCATTGACCGCTAGTCGTCGGATATTGAAATGTTAATTAAGTTGATTATTATCTAAAGTTTCAATTACAAAACTATATTTTCATCGTGTTGTCTCTTGGGTAGACAGTTACCATAACATATAGAGAACATTTATCTATTATTCAAGATATATCATATTATAGTCGAGGCATATCATTAATGAGCTCACAAGGTGATGACATAGAACCATTTGACTGGTTTAGGAGATTCTTTGGAGGTACCGGTCTGGGAAGAATGGGTGGAAAATGGCCAGGAGATATATTTTCAGAATTTGATGAGATGCGAAAACAAATGGAAAGAATGTTTGAAGACCAATTTGCAGATATACAATCAAAAGCACCCAAAGAACTGATAAGAGAATATGAAACCTCCGAAGGAAGAAAGGTAAGGGAATTTGGACCTTTTGTGTATGGCTATTCAATGACCATAGGTCCTGATGGAAAGCCAAGAGTGAGGGAATTTGGTAATGTAAAGTCACCATTGTCAGGTGGTGCTAGTATTTTTACAAGACCTACAATTTCGTCTGAAAGAGAACCTTTGGCAGATGTGACAACTTCTGAGAAAGAAGTAAAGGTGATAGTCGAATTGCCAGGCGTAAGTAAAGAAAATATCAAGGTAAATGTCCATGACAGTTCAGTAGAGGTAACGACTACTAATGCAGAAAA
>JBKPEX010000161.1:0-2797 GCA_046728625.1 Thermoproteota archaeon | reverse complement strand
TCAAAATAATCCTAACAGGAATTTGAGCAACAATATCAGGACAATTATTCCTATGATAACATAGATCAGATACCAAATAGTCATGTCTAATATACACTTATTCGGATAGTAAATATCTAATTTAGAACAAATATCTATATTGTTATTTCATATTTAAGTTATGCTTTTAGTAGGGTTATTATTCATAAATTATGAGACCAGGAAAATCACTTCTACTGGCCATCTCATACAAGTACTTGTAAGGATGTTTGATGTCATTAAAGACCTTGTAATAGTTTGATAACAAGAGGCAAATAAAAAAAATATTATAATAGCTCTAAATATAAATAATTATACAGTTACAATAATCCGCCAACCTATTTAGATATAATGTTACTTCAGTTCTCGTAGATGGAATAGCAACTTTTTATATCGTTATGTATATTTAATAAAATATTGTAGCTTCAAATAGAATTTCAATCATATAGAAACTTGATGTAATTGTTTAATAGTATGATGACTTGTATTCTAAATTATATGAGCGAATCTCTGTCCTCATCAGCAGCCGGGAGAGAAGTAATTACTAACAAAAATACGAATACTAATAGTATCCCTCATGATAAGCAATATCCAAAACTCTCAAAGGCCACTTCAGGGTATGTAGAGGTAGAACATTTTAAGAATGCAGATTTACATACAGGATATTTTTGCTATAACTGTACTTATTTTATTAAAGGTAATCACTGCGCAATAGTAGAAGACAGCGGTCCTGATGTAAATGAAAAAGAGTCAGGAATTATAGCACCATATGGTATCTGTACATTATGGGATCCTAACGAGGAGGAAACTCGTTAATAAAAGAGATAGGAGGGAGATGATAAGAAAATGGCAAAAATAGGTGAAAAAATAAAAGAGGCAGTAGGTGCAGTAGATAATCTCAGCAAATTTCAGAAATTTAGCAAGCTAAAGGCATCATATATTGAATATGACAAGTTCACTGATTCAAACCTTCATGAAGGTTACTTCTGTTACAATTGTATATACTGGATTAACAGTGGTGGAGGAAAATGCATGCTTGTAGAACATAACGGACCTGATGTACTAGGAAAAGTTTCAGAAGTTATCGCTCCGCATGGCTGTTGTGCAGGTTATGAAGCAAATCTTGACAAGTTACATGACACTAGAAACTCTGCAGCTGGTGAAAAAAATAAAGAAAAGGTCACTACTAATGATTTATAATATAACAACGCCATCTATACGCTGGGAACATAGTACATTCTATTTTGACCAATAATACCCTAACCGTTTACGTCATGCTCTAGAATTGAGTTAATAATATTTCATTATTCTCAATATATATACAAATTAGTATGAAATTCTTGGTTTTAGGCTCATTAATACTCTAGACATTTTTTAACCTACGGGTATTTCTACGTGAAGTTTATAATTGCTTATAAAGGATAAATTACAATAATAAATATGTCTGATATAATATCTTGGGATAAAGCCATTGATAAAAAAGTAAAATCAAGTGACAATAAAGACCTTGGAAAGGTTCAGAGCATAACTAGGGAATATATTCAAACCAAAGAGGGAGTAGTAAGCAAAAATTATTACTTTATTCCAAAATACTATTTTCAAGGGTATGATGGAGATAACCTTTGGACTTCGCTTACAAAAGATGAAGTAAAGACAAGGTTTGAAAGAGAAAGTGCCCCTGATATTTCTGAGATCGAAACGCCAGATTATGAAACTAGAAAAAATACAATGACTAGGCAATATCCAGACTTTGCAAGCAATATTCCAAGTTATTCACGGGAAGAACCGGCTGATACTTCTCCTTATGCCACCGCAGCATCATCACAAGATAAAGGAGTACCAATGGCCTGGGAGAAAATGATTGATAAAAAAGTAAAATCAAGCGATGATCAAGACATGGGCAAAGTTGAAAGTATAAGTGCAGATTATGTTGAAGTCAAGGAAGGGACAGTGTCCAAAAAACATTATTATCTTCCAAAATACTTCATCCAAGGATATGATGGGGATAAGTTACATGTTTCACTTACAAAAAATGAGATCAAAGATCGATACGAGAGGGATAGTCCGCCTCAGGAATCGGAACTCCAAAGCCAAGAGTACTTGGAGCGTAAACGGAAAGTAGATTCTGCTCATCCACAATTTTTGCACGGAGTACCATTGATGGCAAAGGAACCAGGAGTCAAACTTGCAGATACTAGTGGCTCGGGTAGATCACTTAACATACCATGGGAAGAGGTTATCCATAAACATGTAAGGACAACTGACAATATAGATATAGGAGATATCGAAAGAGTAGGAAATGAGTTTATCGTAGTAAGAGAAGGAGTGGTCAAGATTCATCTCTATTACATCCCTAAATCATACATCAATAATTACGACGGCAGCTATCTATATGTCAATGCTCCAAGTGGGTTGGTGAGTGCTAAGTTTGAAAGAAGTACTGAACCTACACCAGAAGAAGTCAGACAGTTAGGAGAAGAAGGTAGAGACACTACTGGTTATGAAGGTGGCAGAACATATGAGGAAGGCGCTCCAGGTACTGAAAAGGGTAGAAAAGATGATCCTTTAACCTCGTATAGAGACAAGGAACCGATGACACCTGCAAAAATCAAAGAGCATGAGCCAACAGCAGTAAGAAGAGATCCAAGTGATCAAAGAATTTTGGAACCAGGACAGAGGAGTGGAACAAGTTCAGAAGAAGCAGCAGAAATAGCCAGGAAAAAGGGTATGGCTAAAGGTACTGCAGGCGCTGCTGAGACTGGTAGCGAATATGAGCAAG
>JBKPEX010000175.1:0-2040 GCA_046728625.1 Thermoproteota archaeon | reverse complement strand
CCCTGATAACTATTAAAGAACTAATCCCTTTTTCTGACATAATTATGGCGGCCTGCAGAGTTGTTTCTGATTCATTTATAGTTACTACATATCTTGTCATTATATCCTGTACCACCTTATTCATAGATAGTCACTGCTACTTTTCTACACAGGATAAAAATGTTTAATCTTACAAACCTTACGACTTTTGAACGATACGCATTCTGATAAAAATGACATAATAAAAAATAGTATAGGAACAATATTAACAATAATGATAACATATTAATCGGAATATGACAAACATTAAATATCTAATCAAATGGCCAAGATCGGCATAATAATATTTCCAGGGACTAATTGTGATTTGGATGTGTCTCATGTATTGACCCATCTGTTCAATGAGGATGTACAGTTTATTTGGCACACCAAGGACAGACTTGGAACATTTGATGCATTGATAATCCCGGGTGGTTTTGCATTCGGTGATCGACTCAGGGCAGGGGTCATTGCAGCTCATAGTCCAATAATAGGAGATGTAAAAAGGCTTGCTCGAGATGGCACTCCTATATTGGGTATATGTAACGGTTTTCAAATTTTGCTGGAATGTGGACTGCTTCCAGGAGCATTAATCGTAAACAAGCCAGCAGATTTTCTATGCAAGTGGGTTGCACTAAAAGTAATCAATAATGAAACGCCATTCACCAATAAATTCAAAGTAAACAAGAAAGTGTATTTTCCTATTGCACATGGGGAAGGAAGATTTGTTGCTGATCGTGAAACTATGCATGAGCTCCAAAAAAAGAACCGCATAGTCCTAGAATATTTTAACGAGAATCCGAACGGATCTTTTTGTTCTGTTGCAGCCATCTGTAATGATAAGGGAAATGTCTTAGGCATTATGCCCCATCCTGAGCGGGCTAGTGAGAAAATCCTTGTTCCAAATAAAAGAAGAAATGACGGACTGCTCATATTTGAATCACTGCTATCTCATATCGAAAAAAATAAACCGTTCCTAAAAATAGGAGCATCGTAAGGGTGAATATTAGAGATATTATCACGTCCTGAGGTTACCAACCTAAAGCGAAGATTGCGGCGAGAACCAAATGAATTGGAAAAATGTATTGTGGGTGCAGAGTGGTCAGAACATTGTTCTTATAAGTCTACTAAGAAACAAATTAGACTGTTACCTACGACTGGAAAAAGGGTAGTAGTAGGGCCTGGTTTTGATGCTGGAGTCGTTGATGTAGGCAATAATTACGTAGTTAGTATCCATATAGAAAGTCATAACCATCCTTCTGCAGTCGAGCCCTACGGGGGAGCCGCAACAGGAGTAGGAGGGGTAATTCGAGATATTCTGTCAATGGGTACTCGCCCTATTGCACTTCTGAATTCTCTTAGGTTTGGTCCTATTCAACCAAAAAATAAAACCTACTCCGCAAAATCAAAATGGCTATTCAAAAATGTGGTGCATGGAATAAGCGATTACGGGAACTGTATAGGTGTTCCTACCGTTGGAGGAGAGATTGAATTTGACGAATCATTCGAGGACTATTGTCTAGTCGATGTTGCCTCGATAGGAATAGGTAAGGCAAGTAAAATAATAACAAACAGCGCTGATGTTGGTGATAACATTGTTCTTGTAGGAGGACTTACTGGGAGAGACGGTATCAACGGAGCATCCTTTGCTTCTAGAAATTTGGAAGAGGAGGACAGGTCGGCAGTGCAAGTACCAGACCCTTTTTTGGAAAAATTGATACTCGAGGCAACTATAGAAGCAGTGGAAAAGGATTGTATTAGCGCAATTAAGGATTTGGGTGGAGGGGGGCTTTCTTGTGGTCTCTCAGAGATGTCTGATACCTTGAAAAAAGGTTTGGACGTCGATCTGACTAAGATTAAATTAAAAGGAAAAAACATGTCTGCGATAGAGGTGATGCTTTCCGAATCACAAGAAAGAATGCTGCTTGTTATTGAACGTGGAAGAGAGCAGGAGATTGTAGATCTTTTTGAAAAATATGATTTAGATGCTGTAGCAGTTGGTCAGGTGACGGATGATAAGAT
>JBKPEX010000253.1:0-1256 GCA_046728625.1 Thermoproteota archaeon | reverse complement strand
ATTCTAGATATAAAGATGCCAAAAATGGATGGCTTTGAATTATATCAGGAAATAAAAAAGAAAGACATCAAGGCTAATATCTGCTTTCTTACTGCTAGCGAATTATATTATGAGAAATTTAGAAAAAAAGAATTCTCTGCATTAGATAAAGATCTGTTTATCCGAAAACCAGTAGGCAACGAAGAACTAGTAGCCCAGGTAAACAAAATCATTAACAGACAAGACAAAGACCTAGAGCTAATATTATTGTCACACAGATAAATATCATGGGTCTATAGTTCTAGGTGAAAATTGTGAATTGTTGATAAGGGATTTACCATATTCTTTCTGATATGCAGATTACAACATTACTTTAAAGATCAGATATTATTTTCATTTATTGAATTTACGATAAAGTGCTATTATATTATTGCATGTTCTGCACTTATATTCTCCTTTTTCAAAAAGAATAATGTCTTCTCCTAGTTCTTCATTCATGTTTTCATAACTTATTAGTGGAGACCCAGAGTATTCTTTTTGGCATTTATTACAAAAATATCTTGAAAATCTGTCCTCACTTACTCTTCCTACATTACCTAGGAATATTTGAGGAACTCCAAGACTGGCTTTAATTTCTTCTTGCTCTGTTAATTTGGCAAAAGCATAACCTCCAGAGCCTAATAATTTCTTTTCCTCTAAATCTTCACCTGCATTCATTCATACTATTGTCTGTATCTATAAATTTAATTGTATTTACTATATTGATTAGCAACTAGGACAAACTGGAGAAATAATAATTTTTGTTACACTGATAAATACGCATTAAAAGACTAAGTCGGGTATTTACTACAATTGGTAAGTTAGTTGCCACGGGGAAAGGAGAAAGAGACAATATGCGATAATAATCCCTGTAGACTCGGCAACATCCCTTCACTCCTTATTCAGAAGTAAAGTTCCTGTCACCTACTCTATGAGGTTCTCTGTGAACTACTAAGGATATTTGGTAGGCCTAAACCTACTTCAATTCCTTTTCAAACACAGATATCTATACTATACACATTCGCGCTTATTACCCTTTAGATAACAGTGTTCTGGAGTCAACTTTCATTTATCGTGTATTATAGGTTGACGCGCTATGTGGGCCCCTATTCCGCAGACAAATTCAACTCCCAAAGTTCCGAACTTGAGTATATCACTAAAATCTAGGCTATTTGGAACTACTGTTATTATGTTTCGGCCGGGCCATCCGGGCCGTCTATAAAATGCAAATCTAGCCC
>JBKPEX010000190.1:0-1101 GCA_046728625.1 Thermoproteota archaeon | reverse complement strand
GTACTAGAGGACATGTAAAACTTGTGAAAGTCAGAGCCTAAAAGTAGCTATTCTGATAGCTAGTTGAGAATATGTAGACTTAGTAATACTTTGTATGGCTCAAGATTACTATATTATTATTATTTTATTATTATTGCACCTGAAGGATTACATCTTGTTTATAAGTTTAGCTTCTTCATTTAACTTGATAAGTAATAAAGGAAAACTTGCTGTTTGACTTGTGAATTTGGCAGCAATATTTCTGTAAAATTCAGAATCCTGTTTTATTTTTAGTACATCAATGTAATAGAGAGAGCTGCTTGATTTAGAGATAGATAATATTATTATTTTTGTCATTATCTTTAGGAGTACTTGATATTGATGTTGCTGCAATTATTGTCATTGTTAATTAACTATATACCTCCATTGGTATCATCTTAGGAAGAATTCTCTCCATCTCTTCTTTCAGCCAGTGACAGCTCCAGCAAAACCCGCATTTTATACACGTAAATTGTGTTCTCTTTTTACAAGAGATGCAGTAAGAATATCTAGTATCCCTCAAATACTCGTGTTTTTTTACCTGACTTCTTTGTATGTATTTTTTCACTCTGAAGTAAACCTAGTTCAAAGTATAACAAAAGCCTATCCTATAGAAAATATGACATATACATGATCTCTATATAATGAATTGTGATCTATAGTTTTTTGGTGCTATAATGATCTTGTTTTATGATTTGGTAACATTATTTGTTACATAAGCACACTGAGTTAATAAATCCCGCAACAAAACCTGTGATAAATTAATTATGTATTTTTCTTAAATTGATATTATAAGCTAATCCAAATCTATGGGCTTCGTCTCTAATATGTTGTAAAATCTTAAGAGCGCCGTTACTTTTTGGAAGAATTATTGGTTTACTTGAATATGGAGTATATATTTCTTCATTCTCTTTTGCTAATGAAATACATGGAACGTCCAATCCTATTTTGTGAATAGCATTTATCGCAGAACTTAATTGTCCTTTTCCTCCATCTATTACTATCAAATCTGGTATTGTTATTTGATCCTTGATATCTTTTTCAATTAATGGATACCTGCGCGTTATCACCTCATCAATCATT
>JBKPEX010000148.1:0-6316 GCA_046728625.1 Thermoproteota archaeon | reverse complement strand
GCAATTAAACCTAAATTTGTAATTATAATATCAATCATTATAGCGATCGCATTTGTTAGTTTTAATGCATTTAATTTAGTGTCATCAGAATTTCGTCTTGATACTTCTAAAGATAAACAAAGAATGGAGAATTTGCTGTCGTTGTTTGTTACTATTGCTTATCCTATTTTAGATCTGATATTAATTATTCCCTCTTCTATAATACTAATTAAATTACGCAAAAACTACCAGCATTCTATCCCTTGGTTTCTTTCCTCATTGTCTTTATTGATTAATGCAATAGCTGATGATGGATATGTAATTGATTTTGTAAATGGAAATTCCCAACACCTAATATTCTGGGATCTATTCTATGTGGCAGATTTCATAATTATGGCTGGCGCATTGTTTTGGTATCACATATATCATATCACTTCAAGCATAATGTCTAGAAAAATTATAGACCTTAACCGTAAATAGATAAAAATATAAAATAGATGGCCCTGCCTCTTTTGTTATTCAAAAGATTAGCATAAGTTGTTTCGTTTTGTTTATTGATAAATCTATTGTGCTTCACTTGTATCGCTGCTACTGCTGTAGTCTGTTGAATTTCCACCAGATGAAGACGTCGTGTTGGTACTGTTGGTAGCCGATGTCGTATTGCCTCCAGTAGTATTCTGAGCCAATGCTGTAGTAATAGTGGTAGTAGCCACAACTGTTACAGCTGCTACTATAAGTGCTGATGCTGCGATTATTGCATACATAGTCAATCTTGTTTGTGTCGACATTAGCTCAAACAGCGGAGGTACCTGAGATAAAAATCTTTGGTAGCCTTTTTAGTGAGATAAAAGAGCAACGTTTGATAATGGAGAAAATAGTCTAGAGGACACAAGAAAAACTCCATATCATCAGAATCAATGTAGCCAGTAATGCAGAAATTAGTGATTTTCTGTAATATGTAATCCGCCTAATTAGGTGTAATGATAGAATTTTAAAGAGCGGCTATGTTTATCCAATCAAGCAATATAATAACTATTATAGAACTATGAATATTATACTGGTATGTTAATAAGGAGAGAAGGAGTTGTCTAGACTTATCGTCGAATCATATCAAAATACAACCATAAATACAATCTTATTTGATATAGCTAACAAATACAAAATTGACACGTTGAAAGATCATCTAAAAGAAGATATTTTGATTAAAGAAATTAAGTTCAAATATAGGACATATTCTGAATGTGTAAAAATGCTATATAAGAATGCAGGACTATCTGCTTATCCATCTTCCTCTTCTTAATAAATTAGCTTCTCACCTTCATCAGTCTGATATGTCCTGTGGTACATTGTCGTGGACCACCAACGTGGGAATGCAAGATCTCTTTTGCTTTTTCCTCTGGTAATTTTTCTGCAGAAATATAACCGCAATTATCACAGGTAACAATATAACTCCATCTAACCAAAAGTAACATCTTAACAATGCCATCATTATATTTATCTGTGTGCTAGTACAGGAATATTAAAAATAAGAATAATTAACGGTCTGTATCATGGCCATATTTGGGTCACTGACATACAAAGCTAATATTTTATAAAGATTAACAATGATATTTAGAATATGAGGAACGATGATATTACATACGCTTCAGAATATCATGAATCTACAAAGCATTCGGAAATTAGTCTGCAGCTGTCACGTCATTATTTAGATTGGGATAACAAGCCAAGTGTTTTCAAGATCTATACCAAACTGCCTTCGATTCCTCTTCCACAAGATTTTCCTCAACCCACTTTGGATGCACTTACTTCAGTTAGTAGCATTATGCCAACAATAAAGTCTGTAACTACCTTGGACACAAAAAGCCTGTCAGAGATCTTATTCTTTTCAGATGGCATTACAAGGAAGATGAAGTACCCATATGGTACATATTTTATGCGTGCTGCATCTGCAACTGGCGCACTTTATCCTATTGAGCTGTATGTTGTTTGTCAAGATATTGCTGATAGTCGCAGTGGTGGTTTGGATGCAGGTGTATATCACTTTTGCCCAGGAGATTTTTCCCTTACGAAACTTCGTGCTGGCGATTATAGAGCTGAGTTGGCTGCTGCTACTACGGCAACTAACCTAGCAGGAGGAGAAGAAGAAGCAGATAATGACTCCAACAAGCATAACATAATAACAAGTTCGCCGGCTACAATAATATTCACCTCGATCGCTTGGAGGAATGCATGGAAATACCAATCTCGTTCATATCGTCATTGGTATTGGGACTCTGGTGTCATAGCGGCTAATCTTCTTGCAACAACTGTCTCTATTGGAATGCCTACTGCGTTAATCATGGGTTTTGTAGATGATACCGTCAATAGCTTACTACGTTTGGATGACAAACAAGAAGCAGCAATAGCGATGGCTGTCTTGGGTATAGGGCTATCAAAATCATCATCTTCATCTACAACAGTACTATCTGAAGAAGAAAAAGAGGAAAGAAAAACCAGACGGGAATCTACATCTTCAGGTAATATTCCCGAAGTTCTTCCTATATCAAGAATGGAAAAAGTAATTAATTATCCTGAAATTTGGAAAGTACATAGAGCTTCATGTCTCTCTAATATAGATGAGTTACGGAATTGGATTAATAAAATTAATACATCTAAAATTATCTATAAAAAGCAAGGTCTTGGCAATAATGGTGGTGGTGGTGGTGGTGGTAGTAGTAGTAGTAGGGATATAGAGATCTTGCACAGTCAACCATTGGGAGTTAAGGAAGAAGGGTCTCCATTGTCATCAACAACATCAAGTCAGGCGACTTTAGGCCAGACCATATTACTTCGTGGTTCATCTCGTAAATTTGCTAGAAAACCAATCTCTTTTCAAATTTTATCTAATATACTCCACTCTTCAACAAGAGGAGTACCGCTAGATTTTCTTAAAGGAAGTAAGGAAAGCTGGGAGCAGTATGTAAAGAGTAATAAGAAGAAAGGCAACAGCATAGTGGACATTTATCTTATAACCAACGACATAAGCGGACTTGTTAAAGGAGGAGCTTATTATTTCAATAGGGACTCTGACTCTTTAGAACAGCTCGAAAGAAATGCCTCTAGGACTATGTCTGGATATCTTTGTTTAGGACAGCAGCTTTTCAGTGATGCAAGTGCTGTATTCTTTCTGATGACTAATTTACAAGAGGTCTTGAAATCACTTGGTAACAGGGGTTATAGAGCATCGCAATTTGAAGCAGGCATTATTGCTGGAAAAATTTACTTATCTGCATATGCACAAGGAATAGGAGCTTCAGGTTCGACTTTTTTTGATGATGCAGTAACAGAATTTTTCTCACCTCATGCTAGGGAAAAAGATACAATGATTGTTGTGGGTGTTGGGATTCCAGGATATACGGCACGCCCAGGAAAAATCCTAGCAGGACCATTAACTAGGATTCAGCTCATAAATGAAAGACATAATAATAATTAATCAAAATGAAATTGATACTATAATATACTCAAGAATCTATTCCCATATTTTTTAAATAAAAAGAACTTGTAGTAGATAATCTACTTACAATAAACTATCTTGGAGGTTGATAGAATACCTTTTCTGGCTTGATCCTTAGAATAACTCTCTTCTCATCTGGCGAACGGAAGGGATATCTCTCAAGACCGAGATATTTCTTTGCAAGTTTATCAATGTGCTGATCGGCAAACCCATTAGTACTTTGCTCTACCACCCTTCCTCTAATTGTTGCCATGTGATAAGGATTATTTTGATCAGTTACTGCTACGGCTACTCTTGGATCTCTTGATATGTTTCTTTCTTTTATTCTCCCTTTTGCAGTATTTACCAAAATCTTGTCATTTTCTATATCTATCCATGTGGGAGTGACCTGTGGTGAGCCATCTTCCATAAGTGTAGACACAAAAGCTAAATTTTTTCCTTGGAGAAGCTTGGCAACAGATTCTGTTATCTGATTATGACTGTTATCTGTATTTCTGTCCATATACTTCTATTACATAATATATCTAATATACTTTAATAATAAAGATAGATCAATACCTGCCAGTAATTTCTTCGACAATATCTCTATTTCTTCTACCTCTACTTCTTCTTATACATTATTTAGGGAGGATATTTTTAATCATTAATTCTTCGAATTCATCGTCGGACATATTTTTTTTTGTATGGGCTAACATAATAGCATCATCACCTACTAAATATCTTGGCTCAGCGCTGTCTGAAGTGACAGCTTTTAGTATAACTTTTGCTACTTCAAATGGAGATAGACCTTTCTCAAACCTACTCTTAAATCCTGTAATTCTTTTCTGCATAATTTCTGCATAAGGAGATCTGGTATCAGTGGTTGCTCGTCCCATTTTCAAATTACCGCCAAAATTAGTTTTTACTACCCCTGGTTCTATTAATATAACCTTGATTGAAAATTGTGCTAATTCGTAACGCATTGATTCGGACAATCCTTCCAGCGCAAACTTGGAACTAACATACGCTGGCGTAAGAGGAAAACCTATCCTACCAGCTATTGAGCTGACATTAACTATTGTTCCACCATGTTGTTTTCTCATTACTGGTAATACTGATTGGATAAGTCTAATGACTCCAAATAGATTGGTTTCAAACTGCGCCTTTATCTCATTCATAGAAAGGTCTTCAATGGCTCCTACTAAGGCATAGCCCGCATTGTTAACCAATACGTCAATACTTTTCTTTTCCTGTATTATTTTCTCAATTGCATCTTTGACTGAACTCTCATCATCAACATCAAGCTCCAGAACTTGGAATGAAAGTAAATCTTTTTTTGCCAAATCAATCAGTATATTAGACTTGTTGGAGTTACGCATGGTAGCATATGTGTCAAACCCGTTTCGTGCAAGCAATAATGATGTCTCAAGCCCTATGCCACTAGAACTGCCTGTTACAATTGCAACCTTTTTTCTATCCAATTCTCTATCTACCTTCTTTGGTATTGTATAATATAATAAAAAATTATTTAATAAATGCAGATAATGATACACACAAAGTATCCAATATAAAACACTGAACAGATATTCTATATAAAGTCTCAAATTTGTAAACCGAAAAGGTAAGATAGATATATAGATATGTTATTTGTAAGAATTTGCGATTTAGTGATGTAGATGTGTTTTATTAAAAAAATTTTATACAGGAAGCGATAGTTTGCCAAAATACTCTGTCATATTCTGTTCTGACTTGATCTTGGCAATGATTTCATTCTTTGTTTCTTCCGTAAACCATTGAGCAATCGACTTTGCTATGCCGTTTTTGTCACAAAATGCTATCATGTATCCATTCGCTTCTTTTACTGTAGCAAAAAGATTCTCTTGGCCTACTGGCTCCCATTTGTCATTATTGTTATCTTTTAATGCCAGTGCGGGCATAGCATGTCCTGTATATGAGGCCAAGAGATCTTTAGCGGTCTTTACACGTTTTTCACCTATTTTAAGAGCTGTAAAGTATTGCATAATGTTTTTATTAAAACAAATACTCTGCTTTAATCATTTAGAAACAACTAAATATAATTACTAAAAAGTAATTGTCTATTACATGTAGTTGCCCCGATATTTAATCAGAGACATCCTTAAACCCGTATCTATTCTTTCCCAGCCTCCACCTGTAACTACTTCGTTACTCTTACAGTTTGCTACTGATTTTCCTATATCTTCTTCTCCACTACTCCCTGAGACTGTAACTACAGACCCTGTCTTTGAGTAAACTTGAAAAACGAAGGCTTTTTTGTGGATGCGCTGCAACAAATTGAATATTGGAAGTACTACTAATCATCATCATGCCAACAATTACTATCATAGCAATAGCAGCAATACTAACAATGAACATAATTTCTATCAGTCAATAAACATAATCCGACACAGTCAGATTAAATTGGCGAATGGAATACTAAGATATAAGATAGAATTTATTGATCTGCGGCTGATTCAAGTGACTGATGATAAGGAAATGAACAGCCAGGAAAATTCAGATGGTCAATTGCTATGCGATGCTTGTAAACATAGGAAAGACCTACATATGGAAGATTTCGGATGCTGGCATACCGATGGTTTAACCTATTGTCAATGTCATAAAGTGTTCAACAAGAAATGACATTCTAATTAATAGTCAAGAGGATAAAAAAAGGATATGAGCGATATTAACAATAATATATCACTAGCGATTGGTTCTAAAATTCGGTTTGAATGCCCGAAGAATAAATTGATACAAACATTGTAAATAATCTCACACAAATACTTTAGTAGATATATATACATTCAAACTAAGTTTTTAATTATCATATTACAATAGTATACATCC
>JBKPEX010000338.1:0-36023 GCA_046728625.1 Thermoproteota archaeon | reverse complement strand
CGAATAAATCTTATGAACGGTTCACCACTATAGGATTTTCTGTATATTTTCCAAAGATCCAGTTCGCTTACTTTCTTATTTAGAAATGTATGGTTAGTAGTAAGTATGCCTCTGACAATATTCACTGCATGGGGACTCATACTAACCTTGATTGCCTTTTTGGCAATCAATCCTAATTCCTGTTCTATTTCTCCGGTATGCCTATGTTTTGCTGGTTTGTAGGGTCTGATTACACCATAGCGCATAGCATGATGGGTGCCCAGACTCGGTTTTGCACCAGCACCTGATGAGCCTATCTTGCTATCAACTACAATGTGCTCAGTGTCAATCAAGTTATTTTCAACTAGGGGTTTTATTGCTAGTAAAGATGTGACTGCCATACAACCAGGACAAGATACCAATTGGGCTCTATTGATCTCATTACGATGTAGTTCAGGAACTCCATACACTGATTTTGATAACATCTCTGGAAAAGGATGTTCCCATCCATACCACTTTATATAATCCTTAGGATCTTTTAAACGAAAGTCTGCAGATAAATCTACTATTTTTATACCTACATCGAACAGAGCTTTTACGATTTTGTTTGATTTACCGTGTGGAACTGAGGTGAACGCCAAATCGCAAGAATTTGCTAATTTTTCTAGTTCCATAGGCGAAAATGTAAGGTCAATGAAACCTTTCAGACTGGGATGAACATGATGTACGTATTCACCGGCATTCTTTCTAGAGATCACCATGCTAACCTCTACCTTAGGATGAGACACTAGCAAGCGTAAGAGCTCGCCCCCAACATAACCTGACGCACCAACTACTCCAACTTTCATTTAATAATATACCTCTCTTCTTTGCGATTAATAGAATTTATGAATTTTCTCATAGACATAATATTACAGGCTAAATTAGATTTCCATTTATATTTTTGGGCAATTGCAAGATCAATAGTCATTTTTTTGCAATCTTTATACTGTAATCTATCATTGCGCTAGCGATATCAATTTCCGATACATTAGAAGCTCCACGAAACTCTACGGTATTATTAACTTCATGAACCAATAGCCCTCTATTTTCATCCTCCATCAAGTCAATTCCGAGTATACCACCACCTACAGCCTTAGCAGCTTTCAAGGCAACATTTTCAAGCTCGCTTGTGATCGGAGCAATTTCCGCTTTTCCTCCTCGTGCCACGTTTGTTCTCCACTCATTTTCTGCAGAATAACGATAAATAGCAGTGACAATTGTTTCATCTACTACTATACATCTAAGATCTCTTGGTGGTCTTTTGACCATTTCTTGTATATAATAAATACGAGCAAGGGGACTGCTATTTTCTTCCCTTGCTTCTACAATCATGTTTGCTACTTCAACATTGCGTAATGGGAAAACTCCTCTCCCCCATGAACCTATAATTGGTTTTAGGACTACAGGATATCCTATATTATTGATTACTTCCTCTGCCGATTGAGCACTAAATGCAAAATACGTTTTCGGGGTGGGTACCTTATACTTGGAAAGTACAATCGATGTTATCAATTTATTGCCGCATATCTCTCCTACTCGGAATTTGTTAATAACAGGAAATCCTAAAAACTCTAAACATGCGGTAAGATACAGACCTCTGAAGTGACTTATACTTCTCTGTAATATCACATCGCCTAATTGCAGATCTTTCCTTTTAATTTCTGTACTAACGCTAACAGTTTTGGCATCAACAATTTTTGCTTTTAGATTTTTTTTTAAAGCCTTATCATAAAGTGTTTTTTCCTCAAAACGCAATTTGTCATAGATTATGCAAAGCTCCGTCATTATTGTCCCCAATCTTCACCTACGGTTTCAGCAGGCTTTAATTCGACTTTCTCATTCGATTTCGATGCAATTTCAAAATCCGCACCACAGTCAGGACATGTTACGATTTCTCCAACTACTGCATCATCTGGAACATTTATTTGAGCTGCACAATCTTTGCATTCTATATTCAATATTTGATTATCGCCTCCTTCTTTTTTCAAATGGTTTTGATCTAGCTGTTTTCGCTACAGCATTTGCAGTTATAGATTGCAGTCCCCACAGATCTACAAATCCCTTTGCTAAATTTTGATCGAATGTCGAGTCACCAGAATATGTCGCTAAGTAGTTTTTATAAAGAGAATAATCGGACTGTCTCGCTACTATACGTACTGAACCATTCTGCATCTTTAATTTTACTCTTCCAGTAACTGTTTTCTGAGTTGATTCTATAAACTTGTCTAAATCTATCCTTAGTGGGTCTAACCATAGACCAGAATATACTAGCCAGCTCCATTGTTCGTCAGCTATTTGTTTGAACCTAAGTTGATGTTTAGTTAGTACCATCTTCTCAAGATCTTTGTGAGATTCAATTATAACCACTGCTGCTGGACACTCATAAACTTCTCTAGACTTTATTCCAACAACCCGATCTTCTATATGGTCTATAATGCCTATTCCATAAGAACCAGCTTTCTTATTAACATATTGTAGTAAAGCAGTTATTTTCATCTTTTTCCCATCCACTGCTACTGGAATACCATTTTCAAATTCCAGTTCGAGATATCCCGAATTACTGTTATCAAATCTTACAAATTGGAAAATACTGTCTGGAGGTTCAGAAGATGGGTCTTCTATATCACCACCTTCTATAGCCCTACCCCATATATTAAGATCTATGCTGTATTTTTTTGAATCTACATCTAGTGGTATGTGTTGTTCCTTCGCAAAATTCATTTCGACATTTCTAGTAAGATTCATGTCTCTGATAGGAGCGATAATCTTTAATCCTTGATTCAGGCCATGAATAGTTACATCAAATCTAATCTGATCGTTACCCTTTCCAGTACAGCCATGAGCAATCGATGTTGCATCTTCTCTATTTGCCACTTCTACACATTTTGCAGCAATTAGCGGTCGTGCAAGAGCAGTTGCGAGAGGATATTTCCCTTGATATAGACCATTTGATTTAATACATGGAATAACATAGCCTTTTGCGAATTCATCTTTTGCGTCAATATAAAAATGCTTTACTGAACCGATTGCCTTAGCCTTCCTTTCGATCTCGTTAAAATTCTCTTCTTGTCCACAGTCAACTGTTACAGTAATGACATCAAGGTTGTGTAATGTCTGCAAGTACTTAATGCAAACTGAGGTGTCCAATCCTCCTGAATATGCCAGTACTACCTTGTTTTTAACCATAATACGCGTTTCCGATGTAACACTACATTTATATTTTTTGGTCTAGAATGACCTAATTAAACCCTTGATGACCAATGTCGGTCAATGATAAATCAATAAATGGCACTGTAAAAGACATAATAAGTAAGGATATTTCCTTCCAAGATTCGCTACACCGTGGTTACTGTAATATAAGCGCTTTAGCAAGAATACTAAAACCTCAAGTTGATAAAATACTAAATAAAAAAGTTAACATAGAGAGTATAGTTACTGCATTAAAACGTTCAAGAAAAATTTATAAAATTCACGAAAGAAGACGTATTTCGTTAATCCTAGCAGGTAGCGTGATTAGTGTCAAAACAGATGTTGCGAAGCTTTCTACAAGCAAGAGCAAAAACACAATAGAAATAATTGCTAAAGCTTTGAAACGAAACGCTGACAATTTTATAAGTATTTCTGAAAGTATTCTATCTATCACTTTAGTATTTGATAATGCCCTATTAGATCGCGTAAAAGCAATGTTTACTTATCAGGATATTTTAGAGGTTGAGAGTGATTTAGCTGCTATAATAGTTCATAGCCCAGAAGGAATTATTAAAACTCCAGGATGTGCTATTGCTTTTTATAATCAACTGGCTGCTAGGCATATTAATATAGAAGACACTGTTAGCTGCTATACAGACACTATAGTACTGGTAAAAATGAGCGATGTAGGAAAAGCATTTAATGCATTAACTGACTTAATATCTAGTATACGTTCGTATCCAAAAGAAAAGATGAGACGGAGTTGACAATTTATCTACAAAAAGTATACTCTCGATGAGGTGAAAAGTAAAATTATTGA
This sequence comes from Thermoproteota archaeon, assembly GCA_046728625.1. Taxonomy (GTDB): domain Archaea; phylum Thermoproteota; class Nitrososphaeria; order Nitrososphaerales; family Nitrososphaeraceae; genus DASQQB01. The sequence continues at coordinate 31,993 of JBKPEX010000338.1, read as the reverse complement.
TGTCTTACAGAATAATAGTGCTGGTCTTTCAGCTACAGAGATAGCACATAAAACTGGAATTAATCGAATGACAATTACAAAATATCTTGGCATCTTCTTTGCTCGTGGGTTAATCGAAAAAAAAACAATTGGCCCTATTAACGCTTGGTACTTGGCAGATGGAGTCTCAGACATTGAATTTCCAATAAATTATCTTGAAATTCAGCAGAAATTTATTATTGCAGTAACACATACTGATGAAAATCAGGCACGTAAAATTATTATAAGTGCATTAAATTCAAATGCAGAGCAAATCAGAATTCTATGGGACATCCTTCTACCAACAATAAATACGCTTAATGAATTTTATAATCGCGGTAAACTAGGTAAAACAGAACTGCTTTCCATGTTGAATATTATATCCGAATTAACAGATTTAGTAAAATTCAATATACAATCGATACCAAATAAATCCCATTCATTTGCCATTTCTCTTGCAGGATCTGAGGATCAAATCTATTTTGCCAAAATAGGAGCAATAGCCTTACGAATTTTAGGATGGAATTCATCATATATTGGTAATATTGAACAACATATTGATCCATTCTTTGATATTGATCTTCAGCGTTATATTGCAAAGTTTTGTAATCATAAAAAAGATATAATGGTAGTATGTATTTACACGTCAAAAGAGAGCTCGTTACGATTTCTTTCTATTTCTATTAAAACGATGAAAAAAAAAATAAAAGGAGCGATTTATGTTGTGGCATCGACCTCTTCAGAACTTACAACCTTATCTGACTCTCTTGGAACTGATTTTGTTTCCACAGACGTACAATCACTAATTGATTGGATTGAATATAATATAAAAGCAGAAACAAGTAGAATATCATATAATCAAACAAATGCGTATGAATAAAAGTAACAGAAAGGAAATGAAAGTATGATTAGAGTATTACAAATGTATATCTGATAGATAATTATAGGAGAACTGATATTTAATCTACTAATTCTGTCCTATCCAAGTGCATGCATAAACAGCGGTAGTAATTAATACAAATTTGTTCCAAACGCGATATTAATTATATCTAGCAGAAATAAAAATTGGTCTTAGAGAATTTAGACTTCTAATAATTTGCTTTCATCGAATGTTCTTGAATTATACCACCAATATCTAAAATAGTCAAGGCACCACTCGTGAAATAATGGGTCGACACTGTAGAACATTGAATTCATATCTATATCACCTTTTAACGTTGGAAACATTACAGCCGCCTGTTTTTCATTTAAAATTATCGCCACATTAATTTTATTTATCATCCGTCTTTGTATTGGACCTTCATATGCTACTCCTTCTTCCTCTTTTTGCCTTTTTTTCTTGTCAAGTAGTTCATAAAATCCAGCATTTTTTAAAAGATCAATTCGTTTTTTAGGAACTACAGCCTTTTGAGGAAGTATATAATGGAATTTAATGCGATCATCTCTTATTTTTGGTATCACTGCTTCTATTAAATCAAGGGGAATTTGTGGCAGCATTCCATATATATACTCCCCAGACTCTTTATACAACCTTTGTTTCAAGATTTCAATGACAGCCACGATCCCCTGAATCAACTCACAATTATTCAGAGCGCCAATTCTTTGTATGAATTTCATCGGTGTTTCGTTTCCTAAAGTATGCTCTGAAAAATATTCTTTATTTCTGGATAGAAAGTCGAAGGTCAAAATTTGTTTTATGATTGTTTTTCCGAAAGTCGTCAAGAAAAATAATCCTTGCGAATTTTTTTCAATGAGACCAGAATCTATTAATCTATTAACATTTCTATGTGCTTCTTGTATTGTTACATTCAGATCCTTTGCAAGCTTGGAAAGATTAGCCGTATTATCCTTTTGATCATCAGCCACCAGTCTGAACATTATTGATAACCTCTGCTCACTCGCTAGTTCAAAGAAGATCTGTTCTGTATTTTCAAAGGAATGAACATTTAAATTGCTATCTGTCGTGCTCTTTATTTCTGGTTCCATGTTAACACTAAAATAGATACATGCTTTTTAGATTATTGCTATAATTTCAGTACATTATATTCTAATACGATTAATATATATATCTATGTATAATAATCTGTATCGCGGATTTATCATCATGTATTATAAAGAATTCTTAATTATGGATATAATATTATTAAGAAACAAGACAGTGGTCAAAAAAAATTAATGTACCTTAATGATAATGAATACTATGAAGAATAAATATTAACCCTCGATTTCTGTAATATTCAAATAGCGCCACATCTACTCACTAGAGCTACTACAGTGCAAACCAATATTAGCTATTCCAAATATGGCATTGTTATTTACGATAAAAGTAATAAGATATTGCTTGATCCCAGTAGACATGATCATTGTGACTTTACCTTTATTTCTCACGCCCATTCAGATCATCTAGCAGAGAAAAATAATAGAAGTAGATCAACGCTGCTCATGTCAAAGGCAACATGCCTGATTGCTCGTTCAAGAGGATATAAAATAGACAATTTTGTTGAAGAGCACGAGGGGTTCGAATTAATCGATAATGGCCATATTCTTGGATCCAAGGGCCTTTTAATAGATGATTGCATTTACTATACAGGCGATATTTCGATTAGAGAAAGAGGGTCAATGAAACCTGCTAAACTACCTGTAGTTGATACACTTATAATAGAGTCCACTTTTGGGAAATCGGAATATATCTTCCCCACTATAACTGAGGTTGTTCATAAAACCAATAACATAATTTCAGAGTTGTACGATCGTGGTGTTCCTGTTATACTAATGGGATATTCTCTTGGCAAGGCTCAGGTACTTACTGAACTTTTTGCTAACTGGGGACCAGTTTATCTTCATGAATCTATTCAAAAAATGAATTCAATTTATAGAGAACTGGGCATACCTCTGATTGAAACACTTTCTCATACTGATGCCTTGTCGCGAGGTCTCCTTTCAAAGAATAAACCTTGGATCATGATTGCACCGTTAGCCAGATCTGGCAGTAATTTTGTAAAATATATGAAATCAACTTATGGTGCAGTTACGATAGGTTTTAGCGGATGGGCTATTGACAAGAGGTATAAATTTATCATGGGTTTAGATTATGCTCTACCTCTAAGCGATCATTGCGATTTTCATGAACTTGTTAGAGTGGTAGAACAGTGTAAGCCAAAAAAAATTTTTACACATCACGGGTTCGCAGCCGAATTTTCCTCCTCTTTAAGAAAAATGGGATTTGATGCAGAACCTCTGTTTGGTACAAGTACTCGAAAGACGAAGCCAATGGGAGATATAAAGAATACGATGCAGGTAGCTAATCATTGCTTAGATGTATATATGTAATACCACTCATTTTTCTCGCTCGCGGAAATAAGGTATGACTTTACTGCCAAATAGCTCAATATTCTTAAAATAGCCTTCTCCCCAGAATCTGATAATAAAGTGATTTGTTCCAGCATCAATAAATCGCTCTAGCATTTGGATTACATCATCTGGTTTTCCCACGCCTATTGCGCTTCTCGCAACGTCATCTGGAATTTTTATAGCTGCTTTCTTCATTTGTTCCATCAACTCTGGTTTGTTCATGGCATATTCTGTAAAATATTTACGAAAATCGAAGGTGGAATCTTGTTGAATATTATGAACCTTGAGTAGCTCTGGTTTATATAAGCTAACTTTTACAGCATTTTTCATCTTATTCCATGCCTCCTCACCATCATCGGTAAAATATACATCTACATCATTAGCGAACTGGAATCCAGTTAAATCCCTTCCAATTTTATGAGCATTTTGTTTAATTACATCTGAGTGATGCTTGAATAAGCCCGGGGTATATCCAATAGGTATCCATCCATCGCCATAGGCAGCACATAGCTCGAGCGTCTTCGGAGCGCCAGCTGCAATATATATTGGAGGCCTAGGCTTTCGAATGAATCTAGCCTGAAGGCATGCATTTATTAATTTATAGTATTGACCTTGGTAACTTACACGGTGCTCAGGATCCGAGCTAAATAACCTTTCTATTACTTCCAATTGTTCTTTGAACTTTGTTACAGGTTTTTCGAACTCTATGCCAAAGTCGACAACATTTTGTGCTTCTCCCGCTCCAATGCCTAGCATAGCTCTACCCTTTGTGAGTCGATCTAGTGTTATAGTGGAAAGTGCTATCGCAGAAGGATGTCTACGAATTGCATCAGTGACACATGTACCAAGTTCCACGTTTCGCGTAATAGTGCCTAATGCAGCAAGCATTAACCATGCATCATTTACAATAGCATTTTTCCATTGAGGAACATTAGAATGATCCATTGTCCATATAGAATCATAATCCATTTTGTCTGCAATTTGAGAAGCTAGCATGATCTGGCTTTCATCTAGGCCAAGCCTAGCTACATTTAAGCCTTGGGTAAAGCCAAATTTTATTCTCATACTAAACATGGCCCTCTAAATATTTTGTTGATTTGTAAAAAAAAAGTGAAAATATGTTATCCATTATTGTTATTAAAATCAAAGGGATCGCATATTTAAATATGTCTTACCTATGTCAAATACCTTTAAATAATAAATCTTTGTCCTTGATATAGGTTATAATGCTCTTACCCTCGGAGATTGAGGCTAAATCTTTGATTCCTGCTATCAGAGCTATTTTGGCCCGCAAACTAATTGCTGAGTACCACCTTAGGGAAGAACTTGTCGCTAAGGTTCTTGGAGTTACCCAGGCAGCAATAAGTAATTATGTAAGGGGTACCCGAGGCGATGGTAAATTAATTTCAAGATTAGTATCTATTACCCAAGTGATGGAAAGGATTGACGAAATTGCTAAAGATCTGTCTGCTAACAAAGCATATACACCTAACACGATGGCAAAGTTTGTTGAACTTTGTAATTATATGCGTTACACTTTCCTAATATGTGACATTCACCACTCTATGGAATCAAACATAGATGAGCAAATTTGTGAACAGTGTAAAGACATGTTAACTGCTGCTGCCGTTGGACTTTAAGCGAATGCCCTATCATTATGCAAGTAATAGTGTTTGAGAATATCACATAACAAAATGAATTCGCCATCCAAAAATATGCACCAAATACAATACCGCAAGATTCAACAGAACCTAAATTTACTACCTATTAACTGTAGTTATTTAAATTAAAGATCAGCAGATTTATTTTTCAATATTATATTTAATATCATCATCAATACATTTTCTCCGGCTATCATTCCCATACTGCCTTTTTCTGCGTATTTTTCTGTAAACCTAGCAGTGCCATCTCTATTTATCATGTTTCCTGAAACCAAGATAGGAACCGGATGATCGCTATGACTCTTTAGTGTACACGGGGTACAGTGGTCTGCCGAAATAATTATGGTTGAGTTATCTGTATTCAACTTATTTATTAGAGTTCCAAAAAAACGCTTATCGATCTGCTCAATATTTTTCTTTTTACCTCTTGCATCACCATCGTGTCCGAATTCATCTGGACCCTTTATGTGCACATAAACAAGATCATATTCTTCTAGAGCCTTTGCAGATACCTCTGCCTTTAGTTCATAGTTATCAATATTACCTGCTTCAAATGCTTTCATACCTAAAATCTTGGAAATACCTATTTCTACTGGCATATCTACTATACAGGATATTTTCATATCATACTTCTTATTAATTGGCACGACCTGTGGATACCTATTACCTGAATCCCTTACAATAATAGCGTTGATGATCTTTTTTCCGATTTTAGCACGATTAATATTTACTGGATGGGTATTTAGTATTTTTATTGCTTTTTCTGTAAATTCATTTATTAATTTAGCTGAGAGTTTTGCTGATTCGATATTTTCTACGGGGATTGATTTCAGTAAATGCATGTTGCTAACAGTCTTATTTGCAATACCCATGCCATTAATCTTATCATAAGCAGGATCGGTGTTAGTAACTTTGTCAGATAATTTTTTTTGAGAGTGTCTGAATCTGATTACGGTACGATGACCCACAGTGGGCTCTATTATAATTGAAGCATCTTTATCGGAAAATGAAATATTTTCTCGCAAGGTTTTGCAAAGAGCGTGTGATTCTTCGGAGGAAATGTCTCTACCGGCTCTTCTGTCTATTATTTTTAATTCATTGTCTACGGTAGCAAAATTGCCGCGTAAGGCGAGATCACCTTCTCGAAAGTCTATATTACAACCAATGCATTCTATGACTCCCCTGCCGACATAACTTCCATCTTTAAAGCTGTAGCCAAGCATATTAAAAACAGCAATGTCAGACTGTGGTGCTATCCCCTTACCTACTGTTATCACTCTTCCCATGCATCCGTTTCTAGCTAAAGAATCCATATTTGGAGTATAAGCCGCTTCAAGAGGAGTTAGCTCGTTTAATGATGTGTTTGTTAGATCACCTACTCCATCAAGTAAAACGTAAATAATTTTTGCTGTATTGGTATGCTTTGACATTATAACTAAACAATATTGTACGCGCAAATTTATTTTTAATGGAATTTCGAATTGAACACAAAATAAATATCATTTTTACTCTCAGAGAGGTTCTGAAGATGAAACAATATTGTTTGAAACATTTAATGTATGCTGAATCCATTTTTCGTAAATCGAGCTTACAGAACCTTTAATTAAAGGATGTCCTACGATGTGTTTGTGAAGAGTGGTAAAAGATGGTATACTTGCGCAAAGATTACGTTCTTGATAAATTTGTAATCGTCCCAGGTAATGCTCAACACGGTCACGATAAGGAAGCATTAAGTGAGAAGTGTCCTTATTGTCCAGGGAATGAGATGATGACTGAACCGGCCTTGATCGCATTAGTAGCAAAGGATGGTATGCTTCAAAGATTATCTGACAGTGACGAAAATATTGTAGAAGACTGGTGTGTGAGAGTATTCCCAAGTAGTTTACCCATGGTAACAACGACAGGAACATCTGGCTATACTGATAGACCTTTGTATAGCGAGCCCGCTTATGGATATCACCAAGTAGTTGTCGCTTCACCACAGCATAATCAAAAGCTCTCTCAGATTTCAGTAGACCAGTGGGCAAATGTACTACTTGTAATACAGGACAGAGTAAGATGGCTATATACACAAAAGGGTGTAACCTACGTATCAATTTATGTAGATAGTGGAGAATCTGCTGGAACAACCATAACCCATCCGCATTTAAATATTGTTACCTTTTCTAATATTCCGCCCGCAATAGAACAAGAAGCAAATGCATCCCATAGGTACATGAATGAAACAGGAAATTGTCCTGGTTGTAGCATAATTTCTGTAGAATCAAGTGGTCCAAGACAGATCCTTGGCACAGATAGCTTTTTAGCGTTTTCTCCTTGGGCTCCTACATATCCATTTGAATTTTGGGTTTATCCTAAACGGCATACAACTACTTTCTCAAAAATTACACAAAAGGAGATTAGTGATTTGGCACTTATGATAAGAGCAACTCTAGGTGGCATGTCCAAGGCTCTAAAAGATACCCACTTCAATCTAGCATTTCACTTGGCTCCTGAGAAAAAGAATAGCAGACAGATCCATTGGCATATAGAAATTTATCCGCAGATAAGAACCTGGTCTGGTCTAGAACGTGGATTTGGAATCTACGTTAATAATACGATACCGGAAAAATCTGCAGAGATATTGGGCTCTGCATGTAGAAGAGAATTAGCAGAGCTAGTAGGTATAATTTAGAATAACTTAATTTATTTAGTAACACTAGGATTTGATAATATTTTCTATGATATATCTAGAAACATGGATTGCCTTCGCTTCTCTTGGTTTGAGTATTATGTTTGTGGCTCTCATGATCTCTTTTTATTTATTTCTAGTAGGTCCTGCTGGAAATGGTCCAGAAGTGTACTCAGATCCCGTAGCGTTATTAATTCAAATAATTTCCATTTCTGGGGCTCCTAGTCTGATACTTGCGGGCATTGTTCCAGGACTCATAAAGACACATAAGGCTACTCATAGCTCGATTATACTAATTTGTGCAGGAATAATAATGATTGCAGGTATGATCATAGTTATTACAATAATACCTAAGATCAGTGAACAATATTTACTTCAAGGAATAAAGATTATGCCCTCTGTATTCATTATTGGTGGAATAGGAATTCTTCTGATTGGCAGTTACATATTAACTAAAGCCCGCAGGTTTAAAAAATATGAGTTCTTTGAATAGCAAAGGTAAACGATCAAAGATAGATGTGTCTAGAAATCTTTTGCCTATAGAAATTTCGACTGGTCTATTGAACCAAACTTTTACTGCGGCTAAAGCACAGAACAGTCCAATTTTATCGGTAGTTATAGGTACGAAACCTGACTTTTATAAACAGGCCCCTTTAGTTGTTGAGGCCATAAATGAAAAAGTACCTGTTTTTGTTATTGACACTGGTCAGCATTTTGATAGTCTATTAGGATTTGGCATAAGAGAGTTTCATTTGGATAATCTTGTAGGAGTTAATCTAAAAATTCGTGGAGACCTAATGGAAAAGGCAAGTGAGCTTATTCTTAAATTTGGCTCCTTTGGGAGATATTGCAAAAAAAAATATGGTGTGGAGTCACAACTACTGCCAATAGTACACGGAGACACCATAATTGCCGGGATTGCTCCTCTTGCATGGGTTTTTGGGATGGGGCAAAAAGTGTGCCAGAACGAGGCCGGTCTAAGATCCATGAGTCCGAATATAATGAGGCATTTAAGAATCCTCCAAGAGCCTTCTAAAACGACTTTAGAAAATTATGTCGATGCTCAATTTAACGGTAAGTGGTTTTTAACAAGAGAAGAACCATTTCCGGAACAGATAGATACCTGGATTTGCTCAGCAGGTACCAAATACTTTTTTGCACCTACAGAATTAAATAAACAAAATCTTATCAGAGAAGGGTATCCTGAAGAATTTATATACGTAGTAGGCAATTCAGTAGTAGATGCAATTGATTATAAGAGAAAGCAGAAATTAACTGAGAGCATTTTTAATATATACCCTAGACTTGAACATGGCAGATGGATAAGAATGGATATCCACCGTCGTGAGAATTTGACGCGTCATCGTTTCACTTCTATAATTGGAGGTCTAATAGAGATTATAAGAAATACTGAGCATCGAATTTTACTGGTAATGCTGAATGCAACTGAAGCAGCTCTAAAGGCATATAATCTGCAAGATAAATTGAAAAAAATTGCAGAAGAATATCCGGACAAATTTATCATCACCCCTCTTTGGAAAGAATATGCACAGGTAATAGAATTCTTAGATAGTGGTCATTGCTGGGCTGAGATGACGGATTCAGGTTCAATGCAGGAAGAGTTGCTCTACTTTCCTGATGTTGTTTCACTTACTGTCAGATTGAATACTGATAGGCCCGAGACCATCTTTGATGCAAAGGCCAACATACTTATTCCACCAGTAAATCCACAATGGATACCTGCAATTGTTAATCAAGCATACAATTCAAAGGAAGGATTAGGAATGCAGTTGAGGAATAAAAAACCACTTTATGGACAACCAGGATTTGTGTCAAAAGCAATTATAAGCAAAATCAAAAAGGAATTTGGAAATGGCGATGCTAACTTCTATCCATGGCTCCATCAAAGAATTAACCTATGGAAGGAGAAACAAGGTTTAGATTATATGTAAAACGATCTCAACAGTATAATGAGATTAAGAAAATTCAAACACTAAAACATTGATGACAATAACTTGTCTATAGGTGAATGAATTTTGCTGGCATTGGTGCATCTTAGTGTGAAGTGTACAAGTGGACTCCTATCGTGTGTCCCCATCGACATGATTGTAGAATTTATTAGTCCATAAGTCCTAGAATTATATTTTCATATAAGGTTAGTAGCTGACGACTAATCTTCCTTATTTACATCTCGATCGGCCTGATTGTATTCATTGAAACACTATTTTTTCGTTATATGATGCTGTCCTTCTTGCATCTAGCGATTGGAACTGGGAAGGACATTGCAAATATTAGAAGTTTCATTCACTAAAACGATGTCTTAGGCGTGTACATTCCAAAAACACCCTTAAATGTATTACTTATTTCTCCTAAGGTAACACGATTTTTGACTGCATAAATTAAATGAGGCATCAAATTTTCGTCAATTTCAGCAGCCTTTTGAAGGGCATTAATTGCAGCGTCAACTTTTATATGGTCTCGAGACTTCTTGAAGTCGTTTAGTTTGGAAACTTGCTTTTTCTCCATTTCAATATCCACTATATTCAATTTAGGTTCTATATCCTGTAGGTCTTGAAATTTATTGACACCTACTATGATGCGCTTATTTTCGTCAATTTCTTTCTTTAGTTTATAAGCATTGCTTCTTATTTCATCTTGGAAGAAACCTTTTTCGACTGCTGCTAACGCACCACCCATCCGATTAATTTTTTTTAAGTATTTTTCAACTTCTTCTTCAATTCTATTTGTAAGATATTCTAAGTAATATGAACCAGCCATTGGATCAACAGTTTTAGTAATTCCACTCTCTGTGGCAATGATCTGTTGAGTCCTGAGTGCTATCTTGACAGATTCTTCCGTAGGCAATGCAAGAGCTTCATCTCTAGAATTGGTATGCAGAGACTGACATCCTCCAAGCACTGCAGCTAATGCCTCTAGTGTAACTCGAACTATATTGTTGTCAACCTGCTGAGCCGTTAACGATTCACCGCTCGTTTGTACATGAAATCTCAAATGCCAAGATTTTGCATTTTTGGCATGGAACCGTTCTCGCATAATCCTAGCATATATTCTTCTCGCAGCTCTGAATTTAGCAATTTCTTCAAAAAACTCCATCGTGCAGCAAAAGAAAAATGATAGTCTGGGTGCAAAGTCATCAATTTTCAAACCTCTGTCAATACAAGTCTTGATATATTCTATTGCATTTGCAAAAGTAAAAGATAATTCTTGTACAGCGTTAGAACCAGCTTCGCGCATATGATATCCCGATATGCTAACAGGATACCACTGCGACACCTTTTCTGAACAATATTGTATCATATCACCAATAAGCCTCATTGACGGCTTCGGAGGATAAATATATGTATTTCTAGCTATATACTCTTTTAATATATCATTTTGTGTAGTACCTCTAATTTGCGATTGGGAAACACCTTGTGCTTCTGCAACTGCAATATAAAGTGCAAGAAGAGTAGATGCAGTTGAATTTATAGTCATAGAAGTACTGACTCTTTCCAATGGAATATTTTCAAAGCAGCTCATCATGTCTGCAATGGAGCTTATTGCCACACCTGTTCTACCAACCTCTCCTTCTGATTGAGGGTCGTTAGAGTCCCTACCTGTTTGGGTAGGCAAATCGAAAGCCAAAGAGAGCCCAGTTTGACCATGTTCTAATAAAAATTTGAATCTTTTGTTCGTCTCTTCTGCACCACCAAAACCGCTATACTGACGCATAGTCCATAGCCGATCGCGATACATGTTTGGGTATATACCTCGAGTATAGGGAGGTCTACCCGGTTCCTCGTCGACCCCCTGGAACTTTATTAGGTCTTTATTTTTATAGAGTCTTTTAACAGGTATACCTGAATCAGTCTTGCTTGCAATAGATGTCATAATTTATTTCACCTCAGTATCACTGAACCGAGTTCTTCCGCAGCCTTATAGGGGTCAGTTTTTTTACTTATTAATTCATCGATTAGTTGATAATATTTCTTATTTTTATACAGCATAGATGAAACTTTTTGTTCTACCATATTTAAAACCATATCCCTCAGTTCCAATTCGAACATTTTTTTTTCTTTTTGTCGACTGTCGCCAGTCTTTACCTTCAGCAATTTTTCAGTAGTTAACGCTAATTGTTTGATTCCGTTACCCGTTTTTGCAGATATTTTTAATACAACAGGCTTTTTTTCAGTATTACCTATTAAATCCAAAATTGAGTTAAATAAAGTGACTGCTCCTGGAAGATCTCCTTTGTTAATAACATATATATCTCCAATTTCGGTCAGGCCGGCTTTTACAACTTGAATATTATCACCGGTCTGTGGTGTAAAAGTAACAACTGTTACGTCAACAATTCTTGATATTTCTACTTCGAGCTGTCCGGCTCCAACACTTTCGATTAGAATAAGATTATAACCAGCAGCGTCTAAAATCCTTATCACATTTCTTAGAGATTTTGATAGTCCACCTTGTGCGCCCCTTGATGCCATGCTTCTCATAAAGATCTTGTCCCCATCAATCTTAGATTGCATTCGGACTCTATCACCTAATATCGCACCTCCAGTAAGCGGACTTGTAGGATCGACCGCTAGTACAGCGATTTTGTATCCTAGAGACTGAAATTCAGGTATTAGTTCGCTTATGATCGAGCTTTTACCAGCTCCTCCAGGACCGGTAAAACCTACCGTTTTAGCATTTCCAGTTTTACGAAAGACTTGACTTATTATTAATCTAGAAGCAGATTCGTCATTATCGATAATAGAAATTGCTCGGGCTAAAGAGAGTCTCTCGCCTTCTAAAATACCTTTTACGATTGGTAGCAACTTCACATTCATTAACATTGCTTTGATATATTAAATATACTTCTACATTACTTTGTACATAATTATCTGATGATTATAGATCAGAGAAAAAATTTTAAGACCAATGATTTGATGAAGATCATAAAAATGTCGGTTCAACAACGACATCAAGAGGAGGAAAAAGAGAGACGAATCAGGGTACTGGTTTCAAAACTGGGGCTTGATGGACATGATAGAGGAGCTCTTATAATTTGTAGATCTCTAAGGGATGCAGGTATGGAGGTTATCTATTCAGGTCTTTTCTGCACCCCAGAACAGGTTGCTAAAACTGCAATTGACGAGGATGTTGATGCAGTTGCTATGAGTCTACTAAATGGAGCTCACTTAGCGCTATTTCCAAAAGTTGGACGATTGCTTAGAGAAAATGGAGCAAATGATATCTTACTTGTAGGAGGAGGTATAATTCCAGAAAGCGACAAGAGAATACTAGAAAATGAAGGAATAACTGGGAATTTTGGACCGGGAACACCTTTGTCTACAATAATAGATCATATCAAAAGAAATATAAGAAAAAGTAGGAGTTATTGATTCTCTAACTGAGTAGGCCACATCATTTTACGCATTTCTTTTCCAACTTTTTCTATTTGATGTTTTTCTATCTGGTCTAGAAGATCAACGAAAGCATTTTTTCCTTGTTTTTTGTATATGTTTACCCACTCTTCTGCGAATTGGCCAGATTGTATCTCACCTAATATAACCTTCATCTTATTTTTTGATTCAACGTCAATTACTCTTGTTCCTCTGGTCAGACCACCATATCTAGCTGTTTCGCTTACTCGCCCATACATTCCAGTTATGCCATATCTTTGTATAAGGTCGACAATCAATTTCAGTTCATGCAGACATTCAAAATAGGCTACTTCTGGTTGATATCCTGACTCAGTTAAAGTTTCAAAAGCATTTAAAATCAGTGCATGAACACCGCCACATAAGTCTACTTGTTCGCCAAACCAATCAGTCTCTACTTCCTCCTTGAACGTTGTTTGAATTATTCCTGGTCTGGTACTGCCTATACCTTTTGCTATAGATAATATCTTAGTCCATGCCTTTCCAGTGTAATCTTGATAAACAGCAACTAACGAAGGTGTACCAAAACCCTCTTGATACAATTCCCTTACCATTTGTCCCGGACCTTTAGGTGCTACCATAATAACGTCTATGTTTTTTTGGGGTAAAATCCATCCCCAATGTATTGCCGCTCCGTGAGAAAAGCTCAGGGCCTTACCCTCGGTCATATGCGGAGCAATTTGCGTATACATTTCTGCCTGTTCCATATCTGGGATAAGGATATGAACTATATCAGCACTTTTTGCAGCTTGTGATATACCCATTACTTCATGCCCATCGGTTTTTGCTAAATTCCATGTCTTTCCGTTTTCTCTTAATCCAACAACTACATCTAAACCAGAATCCTTCATATTACTTGCCTGAGCACGACCTTGAATCCCATAACCAATTACTGCAATTTTCTGGTTTTTTATAGCATCCAGACTCACATCTTCATCGACCCATTTTTTGAATGACATAAGAGGTTTGAAACAACTATGTGTAATATATGCTCTATCGTATCTTTAAGGTCAGAGTTATTTTATGCAATGTATTAAGAATATCATACGCCTATAATAAACATATTCAATTCTCGACTTTAATTTTGTCGAGATTTTGTCGAGTAACGAAAATAATATATATATTGATGAAATCGAACATAGATATTGAGATAAACTTTTGGCAGAGTGTCACATTTGCGGATCACGTTTTGGCTATCGCACATGTGTTTTCTGTACAAAGTCAGTATGTTCCTCCTGTATAATTGTAGATAAAAACAAATGTTTAAAATGTGACGCAGTGAAAAAAACTCACTCCGGCTTTCTGAAGCGCAATATACCGTTTATAATGCTTTTTATCGCACTGTGGTTCTTTGTTTCTGGTCTATATCCATTTCCGTATCTTATAGCCATCGGCAAGCCAGTGAATTTCACTATTATGCAGCCAGTCTTAATTGCGACAGGAATAATGATGATTCCCTTTGTATTCTTGATGTTCGCATGGAGGAAACGTCCACTCTAAGAGAAAAAATTTTTTTGCAGTTTAATGTTTAACGGTTCTAAATAGGCGTCATACCTAATATAACGACTTTGCTATTAATTTGGTAAACTCTGTGGTGCCAAGATTGCCACCTATATCTTTTGTCTTCTTATCACATCTTAATAAACTCACTATTGAATCCTCTATACGCTGACCTTCCTTTATGATAGCTTCATCATTATGTTTTTGAGATAACCATTCTAGCATCATTTTTGTTGATAACAATATAGAGGAAGGATTTGCAATATTCTTGCCAGCAATGTCAAAAGCAGCTCCGTGAACTGGCTCGAATAATGCAAAATTATCTCCTATATTTGCTGAGGAGGCCATGCCTATACCTCCTACAACCTGTGCGGCCTCGTCTGACAATATATCTCCAAAGAGATTCGTTGTTACAATAACATCGAAATCCTCTGGATTGCGTATCAAATTCATGGCGCAAGCGTCAACGTATAATTCGTTAAATTTTATATTAGGATTTTTTTTTGCAATCATATTACACACACTCGCAAATAATCCGTCGCTTTTTCTAAGTACATTTGCTTTGTGTACGGCTGTAACATTTCTCTTATTATTACGCAATCCAGCCATTTTGAATGCATATTCTGCTATACGTTTTGAGGCTTTTTCGGATGTTATTCGTAAGGCTACGACTGTAGCATCATCAGCATTAAACTCCCAACCTAAATATACATCTTCAGTGTTTTCTCTTACTATCAAGAGATCAATACATTTTGAGGAGATGCTCGTTATATTGGGATAGGATTTTACTGGTCTTAGATTCACATAAAGATCGAATAACCGTCGCAAAACTACAATTACGTCTGCAGCACTCTCACCCACAGGACCCTTTAAACATGCATCTGATTTCTTAATTAAATCTAAAGTATATTGTGGTAGAGCTGTTCCAATCTTGGCTAGTGCAGAGTCACCTGCATCACATTCTTTTATGGTAAATTTTGTTTCAGAGTTATCATTTATCATTTCTAAAATTGTCTTTGCAGAGGCAGTTAATTCTCCTCCTATACCATCACCAGTAATTAAAGCAATATTATAACGTGTCAATTATATTGGAATTCTAGCTTGGAGTAGAAAGCACCTTTCTTAGCATTACTTTATTGATAGCATCAATCATGGCTTGGACTGATGCTACGACGACGTCTTCTCCTGCTTTCCTTGCTGAAACAACATCTCCATTTCTATCTTCTACCTTTACTGAAACCTCAGCTAGTGCATCTGATCCTCCAGTGATTGAATCTAATTTATATTCACGAATTTTTATACTTTCCATTTCTCCTACAATTTTTTGAATAGCTTTCAATGCTGCATCAACAGGCCCAACACCTATTTCCGAGGAGATAAAATCTTTTCCGTCAGTTTCCAATCTTATCACTGCAGTAGGAATAATATTCATTCCAGTTACAATATGAAAATCATATAACTTAAATTTCTCTTCGAATTTGCTATTATGAACAATTTCCCCAGCTATCGATAAGAGATCAGCAGTAGTTACAGATTTCCCTTTATCTGCAAGATCCTTTTGTTTTTCTACAATGTGGTGAATATCCTCGTCTGAGGCTTTTATCCCAAAATCTTCTAGCATTGCCCTGATACCATGTGCGCCTGCATGTTTTCCTGCCTGAAGCCATCTCTTTCTACCGACAAGTTCTGGACTGATTGGCTCGTACGTAAGTGGATTATTTAGGATGCCATGGGTATGAATACCGGATTCATGACCAAATGCATTTTCACCGATTATAGCTTTATTAGGCTGTACAACTATTCCCATCGTGTTAGAAACGAATTTCGACGTTTCGTAAAGTAATTCAGTTTTAATATTATGTTTTTTCTTATATAGACATTGAAGTGCCATGATTAATTCCTCAAGT
The DNA here is from genome assembly GCA_046728625.1 of Thermoproteota archaeon. Taxonomy (GTDB): domain Archaea; phylum Thermoproteota; class Nitrososphaeria; order Nitrososphaerales; family Nitrososphaeraceae; genus DASQQB01. The sequence continues at coordinate 15,456 of JBKPEX010000338.1, read as the reverse complement.
GACGCATTACCCGCTCTCTCGCCTAACCCATTTATAGTGACATGCGCACATGTAGCGCCTGCATTAATTGCAGAAATTGAGTTAGCAACGGCTAAACCAAAATCATTGTGACAGTGTACACTGATTGGTAGATTTGTTGTTTTCCTTATGTCATTAACGAGTTCTGTAATATATTGTGGGGTTGCGTAACCAACAGTATCAGGAATATCTAATTTATCTGCTCCAGCATCTGCAACTGACTTGAAGACCTCAGTTAGAAAGGACCGTTCAGAACGGGTTGCATCTTCAGCTGAGAATTCTACTTGTATTCCATGCTTCTTTGCATAATCAACTGCATATATAGCTTTTTCAAGTACTTGCTCTCTTGTCATTTTCAACTTATATTGCATGTGAATCTCTGATGTAGCAATGAAAGTATGAATATAGCTTAAATCGCATTGTAATGCATGATCAATATCTGATTGTACTGTACGAGCTAAACCACATATTTTTGCATTTAAATTCTGTTTTATTATATCTTTTATCGCCTGCATTTCACCGTGGGACACTATAGGAAAACCAGCCTCTATAACATCAACACCAAGTTCATCGAGCCTAATTGCGATTTGAACTTTCTGTTCTGGAGTGATTGAAACACCTGGGGTTTGTTCCCCATCCCTCAAAGTGGTGTCGAAAATTATTACTTTATCAACAGATGACATCTAAATATCTACACCTCTGGAAAGAGCTGAAACACCTGTCCTAGCCAATTGTATGATACCGAAATGATTAACTAAGTTCTTAAATGCATCTATCTTGTCTGGAGTACCTGTAATTTCTACAACAACACTCTGTTTTCCTACATCAAGTATATTAGCTCTAAAAATAGATGCAAAGTTGGCTATTTCCATTCTTGTTGTTGGATCTTCTGATTTCATTTTGATTAAAGCCAACTCTCTATATACCGTTTTATCTGTTGCAAGTACCTTAACTTCTACTACATCTATTAATTTTCTAAGCTGCTTTACCAGTTGGTCCACAATTCTTTCATCGCCTTTTAGAGTAATTGTCATACGTGATAGATCAGGCATCTCGGTTGAACCTACTGTTATGCTTTCGATGTTAAAATTTCTAGCTCTAAAAAGATTTGTAATTCTAAACAAAACCCCGGGTTTATTTTCTACCAAGCCAGATAGTATATACCACTGATATGCTCCCCTGCTTGAGTATGGATCTGTAATAGTAGAGCTATTGGGATTATCAGCACTAGTTGTTATTGTCATACTGTTAGTTTATGATCCTGTTATCATATCTTTTAGACCTGTTCCCGGAGCAACAAACGGATAGACATCCTCTTCTGGATCAATCGTTATGTCAATAACAGTAGCAACATCAGTTTTTATGGCTGCTCTAAGTGCTTTATCTAATTCTTGCATAGACTGCACTTTAATACCTTGAGCACCATATGCATCGGCTATTTTTACATAGTCAGGACAGTTATGCTGGTGAACACCCATATACCTCCGATTGTAGAACGTTCTCTGCCATTGTGCTACCATACCAAGCATATAATTATTCATTAGAAATACAATAACAGGTAAATCATCCAGCACAGATACTGCTAATGAATTTTCAGTCATATTAAATGATCCATCACCAGCAATATCTACTACTACCGCTTCCGGTTTAGCTGCCTTCGCTCCGATTGAGGCAGGAAAACCAAACCCCATTGTACCCAATCCTGTTGAACTAAAAAAAGTACCAGGACAAATCACGTCAAAATGCAATGATGCCCACATTTGACACTGACCAACTTCTGTAGTAACAATTGCATCAACAGGTAAAATTTCTCTTAGTTTTTTAAGTGTTTTCTTAGCTGTAAGATCTCTAGGAAAATCTTTAATGGTGTCCGTATAATATTCGATGAGCTCCTGCCTCCTTTTCAACCATTCATTATTATTAGCATTTCCACGATTATTCGTATTTGCTATCCTTTTCGTAACCATTTTAACTAGAGTTTTTAAGGATGATTTCACATCACCGATAACTGCAAGATCAACTGATTTGTTTTTACCTATTTCTGCAGGGTCGACATCCATGTGAACTATGCTCATACCCTTTCCAAATTCATCAAATCTACCTACAGATCTGTCAGAAAATCTTGCTCCTACAGCAAGTATACAATCTGCTTCAAGAATTATCTTATTCGCTTCTGCATGCCCATGCATTCCAATTGGACCCATAGCGAGGGGATGATTTTCAGGAAATGCACCCTTACCTTTGAATGTAGTCACTACCGGTATTAATAATAATTCTGCAAGTGTCTGTAATTCTGAAAACGCTCCTGATAGGATCACTCCTCCACCTGCCATGATGATCGGCCGCTCTGCTTTTAGCAAAATCTCCGCTGCCTTGCCTATCTGAGACAGATCTGCATCGACGACGGGACTGTACCCTCTTACTTTTATAAATTCTGGAAATTTCATATCAGCACTGTCCTGTTGTACATCTTTTGGAATATCAATCAACACTGGACCTGGCCTACCACTCTCTGCTATATAAAATGCCTTTTTTACTGACTCTGGAATTTCAGTAGCTTTTCTAGGTTGGAATGCATATTTTGTACATGGATTAGCCACCCCAATAATATCAGTTTCCTGAAAAGCATCTTTACCGATCATGGCTACAGGAACTTGCCCAGTGACTGCAATCACTGGAGAGGAATCAGCATAGGCCGTAGCAATGCCAGTAATTAGATTTGTTGCACCAGGTCCTGAAGTGGCAAAACATACTCCTGATTTTCTCTTTATCCTTGCATAACCATCAGCCATATGTGACGCCGATTGTTCATGGCGAACTAGAATATGACGAAGATTAGCATCGACAAGAGCATCATATATTGGAAGATTCGCACCACCGGGAAGACCGAAGACAATGTCTACTCCCTCCTTCTCAAGTGCAGAAAGCAATGCTTTTGCACCCGTCATTTCTACCATTTACTCATATTCACCATTTATTTTCAACTAAACGCCCTACTAAAATGAAGACCAGAGATCTATTTAGACCATCAGTATAGAGAGATGAATCAGAAAGGAAATCTGAATTGGCTGCATTTCTAACCAAATGACACTTAACTCTTCGCTGTTAGCATCAGGCATTTTTAATAAACAAATAACATAGGTATAATTTATAAATATTTTCCCTTACTTGAATCTTGTACATTGTCAAACTGATACAAATGGATGTATAATTATAACATTCTTCATGACAATTCTATTTCATGAATCCTTGTTGTTGTTGAACTTCTTTATCTCTCTCTTTCTCCTTGACAAATAGTTCGTATGACTCCTTTACGTTGAAATTCTCATGTACTAATGCTCGTATTGCTTTGATCATCGCAACTGGGTGATCTGATTGCCAGATATTTCTACCCATATCAACACCGGCTGCTCCGTAATGAATAGCGTCATAAGTTAGCTGTAGAACATCAGTTTCCTTGGGTAGTTTTTTTCCACCTGCAATAATAACTGGAACAGGACATCCTTCGACTACTTTTTCAAAGTTTTCACAGTAATATGTTTTTACTAATCTTGCTCCCAACTCTGCAGCAATTCTGCATGCAAGTCCTAGATATCTATAATCCCGATCCATCTCTTTGCCTACTGCAGTTACTGCCAAGATTGGTATTCCATACTCTTCGCCATCATCAACCAGTCTAGACAGATTCAATAGTGTTTGATTCTCGTATTTACTTCCTACAAAAATAGATAATGCAAGACAAGAAGCGTTTAATTTAATAGCTTCCTCAATTGAAGTTACAATGGCCTCGTTTGAAAGATCTTGGCCTACAATGCTAGTTCCTCCAGAAACACGTAGAACAATAGGAATATTTGCACTAGGATTGACTGACGTTCTTAAAATGCCTCTAGTAAGCATTAGAGAGTCAGCAAATGGTAAAAGAGGTCTTATTGTTTTACTAGGTACCTCCAATTTATCTGTAGGTCCAAGGAAATAACCGTGATCAACGGCAACCATTACACAGCGGCCATCATCGGGAGGGATTATTTTCGACATTCTATTTTTCATGCCCCAATCCATTTTGCTTTCTACCATCTAGACTCTTCCTAATTATTTATAGTTTATACAATTTCTAAAACTAATCAGATGTCACGATTACTTTCATACTGTCTTTAGCCAGATGTGCACATCTAAATGCTTCTTGGGCATCTTCAATATCAAATTTATGAGTTATCAATGAGTCAACCCTTAATCTCTTTTCTGCTATCAATCTCAACGCCTGATTTGTTTCAACCTCAGTTGATGCATAACTTGGAATAATTGATAACTCATTTGAGTAGATTTTGCTTACATCATAGACGATTTTAGTTCCGCTTCTGGGTACTCCGAAAAGGATAATCGTTCCTCCTCTTCTTGTTATATCAAATGATTTGAGAATTGCTTCTGTATTTCCAGTAGAAACAATTGTAACGTCTACGCCCCTTCCATCTGTCATGTTCTGGATTTTTTTGACAACATTTTTTTCAGTAGAGGAGTTTATTATTTCAGTATTATTGGATTGTCTCTTTACAAAATCCAATCTAAACTCATTTATATCAATTGCAATTGTTTTCGCTGCTCCAAAATTACTTGCTAGAATAATATTCATCATACCTGCTGGTCCAACACCCATTACAGCAACATCGTCGCCTTTTTGTAGGCACGACTTATTTAAGGCCCTTATACAGCAAGCAAGTGGTTCGACAAGTGCAGCTTCATCAAATGTTATATTATCTGGCAATTTTATAAGCCCTCCACGCGAAATATTCCATTCAGGTACTAAGAAATTCTGTGATAATCCACAGGGCTGAATATTGCTTTTTTGATACATTACACACATGGTGTTGTCTCCACGAAGACAATAATGACATGATAAGCAACTAACATGATGATGGATGAAAACCCTGTCGCCAACTGAATATCCAGTTGCTGACTTTCCAATGCTTATTACTTCTCCAGCGGGTTCGTGACCAAGTCTGTTCGATGACATACTATAATTGCTGTAGATTTTCTCTAAATCAGATCCGCATATTCCGCAAGCACGCATCTTGACTACAATGTCGTGCTCACCAGCTACCGGAGTCACCACATCATTAATAGAAACTTTGTCTTGACCCTTTACAAATACCGCTTTCATCCTGTATGGTCAATAAAGAGATCTTCTATAAATATTGTAAATGGATTAGAATATCCTGTTGGAAAATGGAAGATGTACTATTCATTATAAACATCATTATCACGAAAGTGAATATAGTTGATCACGGTGAAAATTCATTCTAATTCACATATCATATAATTATGCATATTTTTTTGGTTTTTTGGTAAAAATTCTCTTGCACCCTTCACAACAGAAAAAATAAGTTTTACCATTGTGTTCGTGGTTAACAGATAGTTCATAATCGAGTTCTATTCCACACACAGGATCGGTAGGCATTTGGTAGGAGTGATGTGAAAATTGTATTTATTGTTTTCCCATTCACATCATAAAATCAATTATAACAAGTATGTACAAGAATATATATTGGGAAATTATTATTGCTGATTTCGTCATTCAATATTGACATAATCTTTCATTACGTTGAATTGCTTTAACAGCACAATGTCCTATCCTTCTATCGAAATAGTATGTGGAAAGTGTGGATCTGTTATAAAAAAAATAATCACTCTCAAATCTATAAGGGATGTTTTGCGGCCTTCTAATGGCAGATGTAGTATGTGTGGTAATGCATTAAATTCCAATGAGTTCACAATAAATATACAAAAAAATTAATAACATGTTTGATAGATATTATTGGACTTTTTTGAGCTATATGCCGATTAGATTCCTCCGTCTTTATACTGATGCACATGTTAAATATGATCACCGGTGTGAATCAGTATTACATAAATATTACAAATATGAATCAACAGCTCCCTGATTTGTTGGCTGTTCAATCTATCGCAGATGCATTCAGAGAGGTACAAATATGGTTCCTTATTGGCATATTTTGTTTTATAGGACTTATAGTCATCTGGGGCATGATAAAACATAGGTGATATTATGGGAGTAGAAAATATGCTTGTCTTATATTATACATGCATGCTTTCTTTAGTTACTCGGATAGTATGCCATGAGATGAAGCATGCTTTATAACAAGAGACTACAGGCTAGCAAAACTCCAGTTATTCTAGAATAAGCAACAATAGCTCCCATCGCAGGTACAAGTTTGTCTGGCTGGTTATAATACTTTTTCAGTTGTATACTACCTTTAATAGCAAATGGAACAGATAACAAACACAATAAAGAATAAACTTTAATATACCCTAGAAAAATTCCTATCACAATCAAGAAATAAGTGCATACTAGTATGACAGGAAATATTGTTGCTGATCGTTGCTTTCCTATGAGTATAACTAAAGTACGTCGTCCCTTGGAGCGGTCAGCATCATAATCTGGGAAGGAATTAACGAATAAAACTGAAGCGGACAAAATTCCAATAATGCCTCCTATATAATATCCTAATGGATCAATGCTAGATGCTTGTATATACAGTGCGCCTAACACTATCATTGATCCTTTAATGGCTACGAATACCTCACCCAAGCCTACATTGACAATTTTATTTGAGTAAAAATAGATAGAAAACACAGCGAAACTGAGCAATATTACAATAACTATTCCTCGTACGAGAACAAAATAAAATCCAACTACAGAGCCAACTAGCAGCAATATTATTGCCGCAGCATATACGGCATTAGGTTTTAATAGATTACGCGGTAGTACCCCACTGCCTCCACTAAATGCTGTTCTCGTTGTAAGAGTATCAATACCTCTTTTATAATCCCAATAATCATTGAATAGATCTATGCTGGCGTGAAGGCATATAACTCCAACAAATGTTAAAAAGGCATATAAAAAATCTAATTCTTTATACTTCCAGACGGCTATGGACAGACCGTTTATAACTCCAATTACGGATGCTAGAAGAAATTTAACCCTTATTGCATGCAGCCATTTTGACATCATCGTAACATCACGTCCATTAGATTCACATCTTTTTATTCCTCCCCAGAATACTATCTAAACATTTCATAATGTCAATACAATGTTGTTGTATGTAAATATCCGGTTTACGGTTTGAGAGCAGGTAGTTTAGAAAACACTTTTGTATACAATATATGGTATGATAAGTTATTTGTCAGAAGAAATTTCAGGCCGAGGCCAATTTCCACCGCAGGATATGAATATATAAGCTAATTACACGTGTCATTCTATTTGACAATTTATGAAAGATTAAAAGATCATTTACATACATCATTTATTGGTAAACGAGTCATCTCGTACAAATGTGTTAAATCAACTCAGGATGTAGCGATATCTTTAGCAGAGAGGGAAAAAGGGAATGTACACGGTCTAGTTGTGATAGCTGAAAGTCAAAAAAAAGGAAGAGGCAGACACGGTAAAGAGTGGATTTCTCCTTATGGAGGAATATGGTTATCAATAGTTATTCTACATCCGAAAATACAAACGACTTGTATTGGCCTGCTGCCATTGGTTACAGCTCTAGTAGTACGTGATACAATTGATGAGACAACAGGATTAAATGCCAAATTAAAATGGCCCAACGATATAGTAATCAATGAAAAAAAAGTATCCGGAATTTTGCTAGATGCGGCAACAGAACAGGAAAGAATTCTATATGCCATAATAGGAATTGGATTAAATGCAAATATCGATATTACTAAAGGTAAGAATATTAGTAATTTTGATTCCATAGTAATGACTTCATTGAAGAATGAATTATCAGGTAGGTCTATTGATAGGATCAAGTTTACTCAATTGCTATTAGAAAAATTGGACATGGAATATCTTGAATTTGAAAGAGTTGATCCGGACGTGACTGTAACCAAGTTAAAGAAGAGGTTAGACACACTTGGCAATTGGGTAGTGGTCAATCATTTAGATGAAGTTTTCAGTGGTCTAGCCATAGACATAGATCGTATGGGACGTTTGGTAGTGAAACACCACGACAATCTTATTAAAAGGGTTTCCTCAGAAAATGTTTCAATAAGAAAGGCATCTCTACAGATTAAAAGTAAGAAGAGTTAGTTCTGTTAAGTCAAAATGCATAGTTATTAAGTAAGATGACAGAATGATTTAGACACAATGTGGCGTACTATCAACTAAATTACTTTGATCATTAGAGACGTTGTAAAATTTAGCAACTGATAATGAACTTGTTCATGATTAGTCCTTCGTAATTATACATAAAATTGCAATGCATACTGTGTTAATTTATTACATAACAATAGATCTATTCGCAAGATTACTAAATATCCACTATTTCATCACATCTTATCATCCACCAAATTATTATATAGTGTTGGAAATCTCATTAGTTAAACTCTTCTTCTAGTATCTTTTTTTTCTTACTTATTTGAAACAGATGATCGGCTTTTCTAATAGCCTCTGTTTTAGAGCGTTTAAAAATCATGGATTGTAATAACAAATGATTTTCTGGAATTACCATCCCAGTTTGATCATCCGAATATGCAATTTTGACAGTATCATCTTGTACTCGCAGAAGTTCTTGATGAATATGTACCATATTGGTATCACCGTGTTCGAAGCCAAGCTGTAAAGCTTTTGTTCTAACATCAGCTGTTCCCTTTGCAGAACTTAGAAGTGCAATCCCAAATTCATTATGAAATGCTTCTAATATCCTATCCCTAGATGGTGATTTGCCATTAAATCTAACCAGCATTTGATGAACATGCATCATTCTAGAGGGAACCTTATAGGCATCGACATATAGATTAGCTGATGGAATAAAATCCTTAACGTCGTCTTGATGGTGAGGGTTTTTATCCCATTCAATAGAATCATGTACTTGTTTTGAATCTTCAAGATCAGCAGATCTTCGTATGAGAGTTAAATCGTATCTTTTTATTTCATTTCCAAATTTTTCAATAAGTGGTTGCATTACTCTTCCCATGCCCGATACATTGCAGCTTCCTTGAATCACATAAGTTTTATCTGCTGTCTTTTCATAATTTACTCTTGAATTATGTATAATATCTGCAACCGATCGATCTCCATGCCTATCTTCTCCTCCCTGAAAGATTGCAGGTTTTTTCATTGGCTCGTATAATCTTTTCTTATTTTCAAATCCTCCGCCCTCCTTGGCAGCGTCTATAACAATATCGCTTTCAGCTATGGCGTCTTTGATTGTTCCAGCTATTCTGTAATTTCTTTCTTTGAAATGCCTGATCAGTTCTACAGGAACATATACATCGAATCTTTTTTCTAATGCTTCCTGAGTTTTGTTGTCTGGAGTATACTTTGCTATCCCTACAAATTTAATCTCCTTGTCTGCTGAAAGAGCAGAAGCAAGACGACGACCGATGTTTCCGTATCCATTTACAAAAATTCTAACCATCTTAACACTCCATCATCAGTGGACAGCAATAGTAATAACTTCAACATTATATATATTCCTGATTCTTGGATTTACAACAACTAGATACAATCTATGATTTTTATTTTAAACGCTGTTTATAACAAGTATGCTGACTTCTAACCATTTCTCTGACGTAGTAAAAACCATAATTAAGACATTCACAAGCTAACTTTATATAGATTTATTCCATTGATATAGATTATACTACTTACTACATATAGAATAAAAAAATGAATGGAATATACTATTATAGATTTTTCCTCAGTATTTCTTATAATGAATACGGGGTTTTGTAATGAAAATACTGGTAATAGATAATTATGATTCTTTCGTATATAATATTGCTCAGTTCTTAGGAAGTATCAGAGTCGAGCCTGTAGTAATTCGAAATGACAAAATCACCATATCGGCAATTAAAGCTATGAATCCAGATGCAATATTCATTTCTCCAGGACCAGGCCACCCAGCGGATCGCAAATATTTTGGTATTTGTAATGATATAATAATTGATCTAGGAGGAACCATACCTATAATGGGAATTTGTCTTGGCCACCAAGGAATAGTAAATGCCTTTGGTGGAAGAGTAATCAATGCGAACAACATATTACATGGCAAGACGAGCACTATTGAATATACCAGTTCAGATGAATTATTTAATAATGTCGCTAATCCCTTTAAAGCAACTCGATATCATTCCCTTGTAGCAGAAAAAAGTAGTATTCCAAGCTGTCTTGAGGTGACTGCAAGATCAGTCGAAGACGGTGAGATAATGGCAGTAAAACACAGAAGATACCTTATAAAAGGTGTGCAGTTTCACCCTGAATCCGTTCTGACACAGGAAGGACCAAGAATTCTTAACAATTTTATCTCTATGGTAAAAAGATGAATAGTGAGACCACGGACCTTCGATATATAATTCAAAAGCTGGTTTCCAACAAGAATTTATCTAAAATTGAAATTAAGCAATCAGTGGATTTAATCCTTCAAGGTAAATTATCTGATGCATCAATTGCATCATTCCTAGTAGCCCTTACAATGAAAGGTGAAACTTCTGAAGAAATCTACGAGATCTTGCAAGCAATCAAAAAGTTTGCCATACAGATTACCCCTAAAATCAATGGTTGCTTAATAGACAATTGTGGTACTGGAGGAGACGCTATGAGATCATTCAACATTAGCACTGCAGCAGCAATAGTAGCGTCTGCAGGCGGGGCAAAAGTGGCAAAACATGGCAATAGATCTACAACCGGTAGTTGCGGTAGTGCTGATTTTTTAGAACATATAGGATTCAATTTAGATTCACCTCCAGAAATTGTAACTAAAACTATTGAAGAGAATGGCATAGGTTTTCTTTATGCACAGATGTTCCATCCTGCTTTATTTCATGTAGCATCTGCTAGAAAGACAATAGGCATACGAACGATATTCAATATTATAGGTCCTTTATGTAATCCGTGTACAAATATCTGTGGGCAGGTAATAGGTGTATTTGAACCGATGTTACTTGACACTCTTTCAAAGGTGATGCAAAGTTCAGACAGAAATGAGATAATGATAGTGCATTCTCATGACGGCTTTGATGAACTTTCGAATACAAGTGAAAATGATATTATTTGGGTCAGCAATGGACAAACTAAACGTATTGTTTTACATCCACATGATTTAGATCTGCGAGTGGCACGGGCTGAAGAACTAATAGCAACCAATAGAGAAGATTCCATTAGAGACACCCTTCAGGTAATCTATGGTAACGCTGATTTCGTAAAAGAAGACATCGTAGTTTTGAACGCTTCTGCAGCTCTAATAGTAGGAGGAATTACAAAGGATTTTAAAGAAGGAATTGGAATCGCTAGAAGTGCGATAAAAGATGGCTTAGCATCTAAAAAATTATCAGAGTTAATTCGGCGCTGCGGAAATCTAGAGAAGCTGGAAGCAGCAGAGAAAAAGTATTTGTAAGTTATCATTCTGTAGAATGTGCAGCGAAATCATTTATTTTTATTAATTATCACAAACGAAGTGTTATTGATGTATGACGTATATAGCTAGAATTTTTGTATTGTATTGGCAATTAATATTTACAAATATGAGAATCCATTTGAATATTAGTAATCAATGACAAAAAAAGCAGGTAGAACTTCACTACTCTACTTTCTTGTAACTCTAGCTACTTTCTTTTGCTTTTTCCTTTTGCTTTTACTTTGGCTTTCAGATTTCCTTTCTTGCCCTCTTTTGCTGTTGCCCTTACAATCTTTTTTCCACCCCCGCCACCTATTCTAAACATCTTGGTGCCACATGTAGTACATATTCCGGAGAGTGCTTTTTGACCATTCTTCATTGTTACCTGCTTTTCATCTTTCATATCACGTTTTGTCTTACATTTTACACAATATGCTTGTGTTGCCAACTTGTCTTTATAATGATGCTTAAATATAAAAATAGATCCATTAAATTCATACAGAATTAATTACTGGACATTGTTGGCCATAAGCCTTAAAAAAATCCTCTTAAAAGCAAACTAACTAGGAGTAATCCCTGATCCAAGAATGCTATTCATATTGGCATATTCTGTATCAAATGAGGTTATTCAAGGCCACTATATTTTTAAACCATTGTATTCCTATAAATAAAGAATTAATTGTCATCAACTGATCTGAATCCGAGGGCAGATCTAGAGTCTTTAGGTTGGAATGAGTTAGTAGCGTTAAAGCGTGAGTTATCTTCGTTTTTAAGAGAAATAACCAACAAAATTATCAAGATTGAAGATACAGACTTTAGGTCATTAAACGACAATATACAAAAGGAGAAAGATAATTTAAACAGTTCGGTACTCAGATCTAAGCAAATCAGAGCAGAGATAGATTCAAATAATTCCAAATTATACGATACAAGCAAAAAAATATCTGAGGCTAAGAATTTTCTTGGTATTATGGAATCAAGACTGCCATCAGAAAAAGAAGCTGATCTGCTCAAGATAATTGATTCCAATCAGAAATTACTGGATGAAAAGATATACAAAAATGAAAGAGAAAGAATAGAAATCATTTCTTCCTTAAATGATGTAAAGATGAAAAGAGAGGCCATTAAGGCTATACATTCAATCAAGGAACAATTAGCACAATATAATACGTATTCTGAAACTCTTAATAGGTCTTTAAAAACATCCTATGAGGAACAACAATCTTTACAAAGAATCATTTTGGAATCACAAAAGAACATCAATACGTTATTTATTTCTAGACGTAACGCTTCTGATGAAAGACAAGCATATCTAAAACAATACGAGGCATATTTATCACAGCTAGATAGGATCAATAGTCGCTTAGATGCTATGGCAGAGGTAAGGAAAAAACAGCGTCAAGAATATGGACATAATTTTCCTCATGATGCGTTGTTTAAAGTTAAAGAAGAGGCAAAGAAAAAGCTTGAGAAAGGGTCGAAACTGAGTTTTGAAGAATTAAAGTTGCTCTATAGCGAGAAAGCGTGAAAACTCCGATCATTGCTTCAATAAAGAAACAGCCGCTAATCTACGTGTGATAGTAATTAGTAGATACCTTTTGGATCAACATGAAAATTGGAAACGGTATTTGATTTTTTTACTGTTATGGAATCAAGACACAATTAATGTAGGTAATTAAAGCAAATGATATATAGCTCACTACTAACACTTCTGCTTGCATTTGGTTTACTTAGATAAATTTTACCGAAAGAAAGTTTTAATTCTTCTTTGAATTCTTTTAATGAATTTCCCTCAAAAACCTTAAAAACACCTATGCCTCCTTTTCTTAATATTTTCTTTGCTACATTCAAAGCACTTTGAGTAAGAGATATTTGTTTAAGTTGATCCAAGTCCCAAAGACCACTTACATTTGGAGCAAGATCTGATAATAAGACATCGGCTTTATGTTCCAGAATGTCATATAGTTTGTAGATTAATTCTTCATCCTCGATGTCTACACGAAGAGTTATTACGTTTTCCATGGGAGATACTTCCTTAAGATCAACTCCAATAACTTTTCCACCTGGACCGACTATCTTTTTTGCAACCTGTAGCCAACCTCCTGGCGCACATCCAATATCAATAACTTTGTCATTAGACTTTAAAAAATGATAAGAGTTGTTCAGTTGCATAAGCTTATACGCAGATCTGCTACGATAGCCATCCTGTTTAGCCAACTTTCTATAATGATCTCTTCGGGCATCTGAAAGTTTCACAATTATAGTACATAGATCCTGAATACATATTAAATATTTATTTTATAAAGTCAGGCCTTTCGAAGATCGGAAACTTTGTCATGTTAAGTATAGATAGAGCAATAGTGTAAGCAGTGAACCATAAAAAATCGGCTGAAATTATTAGGCTTGTTATTTATTATTAGTTCATGCATCCGGTTAGGAATATGACATAGTTAGGTTTACATTTTAGATGCTACGTTAAATACAACCGTATAGTCGTATCAATTAACTATTTTTGCTTTTATTGAATATTTTATCAAAATAATCTGATTGCTCTTGTGAAAGATCATTAGCTTCTCCTTCTACAATACTGGCAAGATTTTTTGCCAACTTTTTCTTATACTCAAGTTGCATTTGTCGTGCAATCTGAATTCTCTGTGCTTGTGGGGAACCCGCACCATGCATAGACTCTGTAAGATACCCTACAGCATTACGTCCAAGAGTCATGTTTTCTATTAATCTCAGGATTCTTACTCTATTTTCTGTAGAGACGCCCTTTCGTCCCTTGAGATACTTTTCTAATAAAGGTCCGATCTCAGGACTTCGAAAGTCCTTTTCGGATGGCATTGTTACCATCAACCCTCCTGCTATATCCTGCGCTATTCTGCTTATCTCATATGGAAACCTGGTAACGTTATGCTTACAGACGTTAGATAACATATCATCATTTTGATAATTACCAGACGCAGTTTTATGTGATTGATAAGAAGAAGCTATCCCTGCAGCAAATATTGTCTCATTTAAATGGGTCATTTCTACTAATTTATCCTTAATATGCGAAGCATTAGCAATACCGTTGTAGTCAGCGATAGCCGCCGCTGCACCAATAAGAACATCTCCAAGGCCTGTTTTGCATACATAACTCCTCCTGTGATAACAGGTGAACCGTTCTATTAACATAGAAGCAAATTCGACCTCGCCTTGCATAAAAATTAATTCATTTGGAATAAAGACATTGTCAAAAATTATCATAGCTTCTTGACCTGAGAACTTAGCGTTTCCTGCATCCAGATCTCCTCCTTCCATGCTTCTTGTATCACAAGATTGTCTACCGTAGATATATGTAATACCTCTTGCATTAGCCGGCACAGCACCTACTATTGCATAGTCTTTGTCTTCTGGTCTAAGTCTTATAGTAGGCATGACAATAATCCAATGAGAATTGATGCAGCCTGTTTGATGTGCTTTAGCACCAACTATATAGACTCCTTTTTCGTCTCTTTTTGTAACACGTACAAACATATCTGGATCTTCCTGCTGTGACGGAGACAGACTACGGTCGCCTTTTACATCTGTCATGGCGCCGCCTATGACAAGGTTTTCCTCTTGCATCTGCTTTATAAATTGTATTAACCGCTTATTGTAAATAGTATTATATTTTGCATCTATTTCAAAAGTTGTAGAGTACAGTGAGTTTAATGCATCCATTCCTACACATCGCTGGAAACATGTTCCTGTTAATTGTCCAAGTTTTCTCTGCATTCTATTTTGATTCACCAAGTCTGATGCACTCTCAGCTATATGTAAAAACCTGTTGACTCTTATGCCACTCAAAGAGGACTGTACAGAAGCAATTTCAGGCTCTTCATTTGCTATATCGTACGTTTCAGCAACAGCATTAATTGATGGCCTAATCATAGGATGATCTACCGGCTCCTCAACTAGTTTGCCAAATAGGTAAACCTTAAGGCCACGATTTCTGAGACTTTGTATGTATTCTGCCCCATTCCTAATAGGCATATAAGAT
>JBKPEX010000082.1:0-2405 GCA_046728625.1 Thermoproteota archaeon | reverse complement strand
AGTTTGGACGTCATGAGAATTTTCTAGATATTTAAGCCTTCAAATAACGAAGTATTTAACATTATTACTGAAAAATCTTTGTAGAAATTAGATCATTAGCTTTATAAAACTTGATACGTAAATCAAAAAAAATTTTTAATTGTAAAAATTCACAAGAACGCCTTATAAAACATGTATAATCTCTGTTAAAAGATGAATACAAAAAGAATATTCATAACACCAATTATAGCAACTATAGCTTTAGCCGCAATCACGACATTAGGAGTCAATAATGCCATCCTCACTCCAGCGTGGGCAGACGGAAATGGTGATGATCATATAGGCAAGTATCATAGCTTGAAAAGCCTGGCAAACGCTATCGACGACAATAAATTCGATGATGATCATATAAAATTGAGCAGCTTCAAACATACAGACGCATACAAGGATGCCGATCATGATGAAAAAGATTGTATAAAAGATGCCTATGAAGATGGAAATAATCTGGCAGATTATGAAATATTGGACTGTGCCAATGGATCAAACGGATATTAGAGTAGCCCAACCATAGCTATCTCAGATAGATTGGTCTTTTGGAATAAACCTGATGCCAACAAGAACTTTGGCATAACTCTCTTTTTTTATTCATTCTTATTAATTATTAAATCTATGTTAGTTGCAGTTATCGTCTACATATCACCAGAAAACTAATCCTAATAATCGTGTTACGAATCAGCGTATTTGTATCGAGTTTATGGAAGAGGATTAACCATGTTACTTATTATATAAATATAAGAAACAAAACCGAATAGTAAATAGATGACTGATTATAGCGATCGTGACATTAGTTATGGTGACAAGAGGAAGAACAATAATGAAATCTCTTCAACGTCACGCCACGACGTTTTGACACTGATAGATCTGTTTATAGAGCAAATATTCAAAATAAGAAAAACATTATTAGGGGTCTCGATTTCTGCCCTCGTTATTGCACCTATAGCTATAGGCCTTTCAATATTTTTGTTACGCCATCCGTCATTCTTTGCTATTCTAGAAACAGAAAGCGAGTTTGGACTAGTTCTTAGTATATTGTTGGGTGCAGTTATAGTAATCTCTTCAATATGGCTAGTTGCTGGTATAAGGCAATACAGATCCGTCAGTTCTTGGAATGTAAAATACAAGGATTTTGTAACGGAAAAAGAGGAAATAGAAAAAAAGATTGCATTGAGATATGGTCTTGACAATGATCATTTTGAATGATCCAGAGATATCTATTTAGAACCAGTTTATTGGAGAATGCTAATTAGGTAGCCTTGCCCTTCTGATATAAAAGGTTATAATTAAGACAAAATAAATATTCAGAGCATCCTGTATTTATCATCCTAATTTGAAACTTACAATCAGTCCTGCAGAATTAAAAAAGTGGCTAGATGATGAAGATAAAAAAAAGAATCTTCTCATAGTAGACACTAGGCCATTCTCAGATTATAGTGTGGGGCATGTTCCAAGAGCTGTTAACTTGGATACCATGCAGTTTCATTGGATTGACACTTCGAAACAAGGCATTGTACAATTTACTAAACAGATGAAAATTTTGCTTTCAAACATAGGCGTGGATAATAATAAGCGTGTGGTGTTTTATGACGATATTTCTGGACCTTCAGCAGCTCGTGGAGTTTGGCTATTACTATATTTTTCGCATAAAAAAGTTGTCATGCTAGACGGAGGATTCACAAGATGGAAGAAGGAAGGATATTGCGAAGAAAGTAAGAGTAATCCATTTCTACCTTCTAACTTTCTGGCCAAGCCCAATAATAGCATCATCGCGGATTCCAACTATATAAAAAACATTGTGAAAATAAAGAGTGGGAAAGTTAAGTTAGTCGATTCTCGCTCACAACCAGAATTTCAAGGTACTATAGCACGGGCAGCTAGAGGTGGCCACATACCAGGTGCAATACACATTGATTGGGTTCGTAACATTGAAGATCATTCTTTCAAAGAAAAAGAACTACTAAATAACATGTACTCAATCATACCAAAGAACTCGGAAATTATAACATATTGCCAAGGTGGATACCGCGCTGCTAATACATTTGTCGTTTTGAAAATGTTGGGTTACAAAAATGTGAGAATGTACCTGGGTTCGTGGGGAGAATGGGGAAACAAATTAAATCTCCCAGTTGAGCAATAGTGTCAAGACTGGCATATGGATAGGCTGGACGAGTGACACCGTCTTACTATTGTGGGGCATGTTTTATTAAACTGGAATTATATTATACAAAGAGAAGAAGGAAGCTAAATCTGAAGCAAGATATTGTTTTGCAGCAATTTTAATTTCCATCTTCTTTTGCTAGCCTTTGTATATTAGAAAACAACTCTGGAAAATATTTTCGACTTCTTGTAGATAGAAAAGTCGTCTGTTC
>JBKPEX010000174.1:0-1898 GCA_046728625.1 Thermoproteota archaeon | reverse complement strand
CTTTATATCCGTTAAAGCTGAATCGATTTACATTTCATCCTAATCAATTGGAGTCAGAGATCCATCAGAACTTATAAACCTAATTTATATGAAATTATGAATCTTATTGCAGTATCACGATGCCCTGTTTCCAAACAGATTCAGGTAGATTATAGCATTTTCCGACAAGCCTTATTGATCAAATGGATTCAAAGTATGAGAACCATTCGATTTACTTTCATATTGCAATAATTACTTCTTCTATCTACTCTGAAATCCTCGTTTAACAAGGTCAATTTCGTCAACACTCTCTATGTCCATTTTCTGAATCTAGTTCTTTGATGCCAGATTAATGGAAGCAATCAATTCCAAAAAGGTTTCGTAATCCGTATTATAATACACACTCAGAGGAAATTTACGATAGGACACAATGGGCTATATGACTAACTTGTCTGTACTAACAATGAAGTTTATCCTTTTATGATGTTAATGATTGCTGTTACGAAACAAAGAAAGATTTGGATTTGTATAAGATGCCCACCAGATTGCATCATTCCGTTCCCATGTACTTATCAGAATCAGCTTTTAATTTTTGTTTTTTAGCCGCTTTTATGTTATCTTGCTTTACTTCTTCTATTGGATCTTCAGACTGTTCGGAAGCGTTATTGGTATTAGATTCTGACATTCTAACTCTATTATTGATATTGACGTATGTCCTGATAGGAAAATAAACTTTATGTTGAGGAAATGTGTTGGTACATAATCTGTTGTTTCATTCAAGAGCATGGTAATTACGCTGTAGCACTGTTGCAGGTTTTAAACCGCTAGGTACGACCTAATAATAAACCAACTAACACGTTCATTCATATTCTAGAAGAGTGAAGGATTATTTCATCTTTATTTAATTGTTAAAACTACCTGATTTAGTTAGTTTAGAGTCGCCTGTCTTGCATCCCAATTTGTTCTTCTCTTTCTTCTTCCTGTAACCTTTCTCCTCTCTCTTCAGATTAATTCAATATCATCATACATCATACTCATACCATTTTCTGATTCCTCGTTAGGTTATTGCTATTTATTGGCATATAATGCAAATGTAAGAGCAATAAATCGAAGGCATATATTTTAAAACAAGTTTCTTTTAATTATAACGATGGCCTTTTCTGATTATGGTGGGGAATTATTAGTCAAATTAGCAAGAAAAGCCGTAGAGAAATACCTTGAGGATTCAAATATCATTATACCAGACGATAGTTGCAGAATCTTCACACAAAAGATGGGTGTTTTTGTTACTATTAATCAACTCTATAAAAAAATAGAACATTTACGCGGATGTATAGGTTTTCCCTTTCCTCAAAAGGAACTGTATCAATCTGTAATAGAGGCGGCCATCTCAGCAGCCACTAAAGATCCGAGATTTCAACCGGTTACCAAAGAAGAGCTTTCAAATATAATTTTTGAGGTAAGTATCCTTACTATACCTGAGGAGATCAAAGTAAAAAGCCCAATAGAATATCTTAGCCAAGTTAAGATCGGAAGGGATGGATTGATCATTCAATGGAAACATGGATCCGGATTGCTTCTACCGCAGGTTCCTGTTGATCTAAAATGGAGTACAGAACAATATCTCACAAATCTTTGCTTCAAAGCCGGTGGACCTGCTGATGCATGGCTTATGCCAGATTCTAAATTGTACAAGTTCGAGACTCTTATTTATAAGGAATCTGCACCATCGGGAAAAGTTTCAAGAGTCGACTTGCCTTTAATGTATGAATCATCCTAATCTTATTCGCAATTTGTAACCAGTAATTCTTAAAGATAGGTCGTCGTCATGCTATATGTTTTTCCTATGTGCAAGTTAACATTTCGGACAATTTTACAAATTTTTATCCCTATTATGCAGCAGGACTTCTGAAGGAACT
>JBKPEX010000244.1:0-1644 GCA_046728625.1 Thermoproteota archaeon | reverse complement strand
GATTGGACATATCTTTATGACCATTCACCTTTAGTGAAGACTGCAGAAAAGTATATTGATTATAACAAATTGCAACCAAACGGCACTCCTAATGCGCGTCTAATTATAACTGCTGTTAATGTGTTAACCGCAGAGCCGCTGATTTTTGACAGTGCGAAACAAGAAATAACCTCAAAACATCTACTGGCTGCAACAGGCTATCCTACATATTACTTTCCATGGATAAAAGTACAAGAAGGAGTATACGCTTGGGACGGCAGTTTGTTAAGCAACACCCCGTTAAGAGAGGTCATAGATGCATCACCGGTAAAAGATAAAAGAATCTTTTTGGTAGAAAATTATCCCAAAAATATCGATAGGCTACCAAGTAACTTGCAGGAAGTTCAGCACAGAGCAAGGGATATTATGTTCAGTGATAAAACCATGCACAGTGTCCAAATGTCCAAAGCAATAACCTACTATCTGAGGCTTATTGATGACCTTTACAAGATGCTAGAAGAGCATTTTGATCCAGTAGAAAGTAACAATAAAGAAGATAAAGAGAAGTTTGCGAATATTCAAGCTAGATATAAAAAAGTATCAGGAGAACATGGATCTGAAATTAAAGGTGTACATTATATAACCAGAACAGAACTACATCCATCACTTTACGAAAATGCAGATTTTTCATTAGCTGCAATAAGGAATTCAATAGAAGATGGAGAAATAAAAACTAATCAGAAGTTAAAAGAAATTTCAAAGAAGCCGTAACTGAGAGATGAGCTAGTTATGCGCATAGTTTCATAAGCCATAAAAAATGTCTTTTGTGTATCACCAGATTTGCATTGATAAGCGAGAGTACATATCATCATTTGATTTAGAGTTTGCTTTAATCACTCTCCATTAACGTCAGTGAGTTTTTGTAACATATTTTAGATTATTTAGAAAAACAAAAAAAAGAGTAGTGGTAGTTATTAATTTACTTAACATTTTTTTTTGCTTCTATCTGCGACATCAACTTGTAGCTGCTGGCAATACCAGTATCTGGCCATTCATATTTGGCATATGTATATGGCAGTAATAGTTTATGGTTCCAGGATGATTTGCTATGAATGTTACGGTGTGAATTTGTCCTCTATCTAAAGCAAACGTTCCTATTCCATCGACAGATATGATATGATGAGCACCCTGCACACCTATGAAATGAAGAGTGACCTTATCGCCTTGGTGGACAACTATCATAGATGGATCAAAGGTAAACGATCTGAACTTCCAAGCACCTGTCTTGTCAGGTGGGGTCAATACAAATCCTCCTCCGACAGGGAGCGTGGACTTTGGAAATTTCTCAGGCGGATGCATAGCCATAGGATCTCCATGTATATTAGCCAGGCCATCAAGATGTACCGTATTTATCCAGAATATTTTGCTGGTCGATGTAGTAGGCGCCGCGACATTAGCTATCGGCAGCGCTGCATGTACTGTATTTTCAGGTTCTACACCATACGCAGCAGCCAAGCTTTCTTCCCTTATCTCTTCCAGAAATTGGCTGTTGCTCGTTATCAACATCACAGTTGATACTGCAGCTACGATAGCTAGAGCTATCGTTATTGTTTGTTTTGTTGTTATTTTTGGATTCATTTTTGTTAATTTTTTATTCTTTGTTTT
>JBKPEX010000177.1:0-4441 GCA_046728625.1 Thermoproteota archaeon | reverse complement strand
AGTCTAGGCAACAAGTTTTCACTAATAATTTTTGATGAAGTTCACCATCTGGCTGCACCTGGATACAGATCTATAGCAGAACAGATGGCATCCCCATTTAGACTAGGGCTGACAGCAACGATCGAAAGAGAGGATGGTATGCATGTCGAGCTGCCAAGACTGGTTGGAGGAGTCGTGTTCCAGGTTTCAGCCAGTGAATTAGACGAGGAAAAACATCTTGCTCAATTTCATATAGAGAGAAGACAAGTGCAAATGCTACCTGAAGAGATGAAGGAGTATAACGATAATATGTCAAATTACCAATCGATTCTAAAGAGATTGGGTTTTCATTATCCTGTTCCCTTTGAAAAACTTATAATGATGTCTGGAAGAAACAAGCTTGCCCGAGAAGCGCTGCTGTCCAGGAACAAAGCAATGAATATCGCGCTTAATAGTAAATCCAAGATAGAAGAACTAAGAGAAATTTTGGCAGGAAACAGAGGACGAAAGATAATAATATTCACCCAACATAACAGTTTGGTTTATCAGATATCTGATTTATTCCTAATTCCTTTTATCACTCATAAAACAGAGAAGGAGGAGCGGCATGAAGTATTGCGAGGATTTAAGCAAAATGTATACAGTGCAATTGTGACATCGAAAGTTTTGGATGAGGGTGTGGATGTTCCGGATGCTGATCTTGGAATTATTCTAAGTGGAACAGGAAGTGCCAGAGAATTCATCCAAAGGCTCGGAAGGCTCTTGAGACCTGGGGCTGGTGTTGAAAAGACTGCAAATCTTATCGAGATAACATCTGCTGGAACACGAGAGATAGGTATTAGTACAAAAAGGAAGCGTGCAGTGGTAAAGTCAAAGAGTACATGATTGTGATTTGCCTGGACCCCTCTTGCCTACAACATCCTGATAGTAAACTTACAGATTTTTATTACGACTACGGACGCTATTTGAATTGGTGTATAAATTAAGTATAGTAATAGGTACCTGACTCTTCAAACCTTTAAAACATAAATTCCATGCTATGATTGCGCCTATCTCCATATTCTCAATAATAGTAATAAATGGTATTTGCAATAATAATAATAATAAGTGTTCATAACAGATGTTGCCACTCCATCTACTTAGGTTCAAAACTACGTCAAAAGGCAAGGTCATAACTCCGCTTTTCTGTGAATCGAATGAATTGGTCGTTGCCTCTAGGTTAATAGAAGAATTTGAATGCACTTTCGAAAAAAAAGAAAGAAAAGCTGTCCTCTTGGACAGATTGCAATCACATGAATCGCTAACCGGAGATTACAAGCTCACGAGGGGACTTTTCACGCTCTTGGAAAGAAGATGTATTTTTTCTCCTGATGTTAATATAAATAAAAGTACAAAGACACAAAATACTCTTCAAAAATCCACCGCTAACAAAGAAGATGATAATAATCCTAATAATATGTACGCTCTTCATTGTGACGGCATCAATGAGTATAGTGCTACAACTGACAGACCTGATTTTCTACACCCCGTAGAAATCAGAAGACTATTGTTTCAGCAATCCTCAAAATGCGGCTACGCTTTGACCGACTATGAAAGGGAGGAGATAATATCGAATGTGGCTGAAAAGATAGGAGCATCAGCTAACGACGTGAAAAAAAAAATGTGGTCTGATCTCGAGGAAAACCTACAGATAAAAGAATTTCTTAAGATCACACCCGAAGAACTTTTGGGATGGTATAATTTATCATTGATTCAAACATTGCTTTTCAATTGTACAAGACTCGATTTCAGTGTTTTTGACGGTGCTGATTGGAAGCGTGCATTGAGGGACGTTAAAAAATGTGGTTTGATGTATAACCTACAACATGGTCAGATAATACCGTACCGGGACGGGACAGGCGAAGCCCGTTACGAACCTGGACATCCAAGACGAATAAGACATGGCCCTATAAATAAAGATGCTGAAAGTGGAGGAGAAGTAGCTGCTACCATATGCGAGGATTCTGTTGATATTGTATGCTCCATAGATGGACCCACAAGTCTATTCAAGCTTACTGATAGATATGGAACGCAGATAGCTAAACTTGTGCCTTCGATCATTTCCTCAAAAAAGTGGTCAATTAAGGCATGGATCATAAAACAAAACTATCCGAAAGGAAAAAAAATTTATGAATTTGAGATTTCTAATCAGAGCTCTCCTTACCTTCTATGGGATCCCTATAGCGGTCTTAATAAAGGCAATGGTAATAAAAAAGAAATAGCTCCTTCTGACTACAAGACCCTTTCCTATGATAGCACGGTAGAAGAGGCCTTCGCTTCCAATGTTAGTCAGCTATTGCCTGAAGGATGGAAGATGAGACGAGAACCTAATCCATTGATAACGCGACTTGGAAAGGCCCTTATAGCAGACTTTGTTTTTGAAAAATATGACAAAAATATATATCTTGAAATCGTGGGCTTTTGGACAAAAGATTATCTGAGAAGAAAAATACAAAAAGTGATAGATGTTATAAAACCTTCTACATCTACAAATAAGATCGATTTTTTTATCGCTGTAAATGAGACAGCTTACGCATCCTCAACCTTTGACGCAAACGAGAGGCTTGCATGGAAACAAATTCATTCCATATTAACCGATGAGCGAGTGATATTTTATAAAAATAATCAGATACCCGTAAGTCCTCTTTTAAGGTATCTAAGAGCGATAGATAAGACCATGCTAAAAAAGATTGCCGAAGACAACTTCATCCCTCTTTTAGACGAAATAAAGGATATTACGTCAAATAATAATAATGGAAAAAATGAAACAATAGTTTCTATTAACGAATTAGCACACAAACATGGTATCCCCATTGACGCCGCCGCCAAGATCATCAATAGGAGTGTAGAAGAAAAGGACAGTATAATTGAACCTTATTACATTTTGGTCGGTCATTATCTCATACCAAAGTCCACAGCATCTATACTTGAAGATAGCTTGATTGGAGTAACAAAGTTTACTGACGCTTGTGACATATTGGGAAAAAGTAAAATACCGGAGTCTTGTTATTCAGAATTTATACACAAGCTAGGGTACGATGTAGTATGGAAGAATATGGACTTGGACTCTGCAACTATTATAAAAAAAAACTAGGCGCATAACTGCATCATCTCCTCTAACTTACCATCTTATGAGAGTCACTTGGCCTATAATTGAATGAAAGTCCCAGCACATGAAAAAAATACAATCAATTACAAATTAGCATTCCTTTAAGGAATGGTAAAGTATGAACAAAACATCCAGAATATCTATTATGCTTATTCTAGTCAAATTAGTGTTTGGTATGGTAACCATGTGAGACTATCAGAAAATCCTTCAAAGCGTAGAGAAATACGAATAATCAACGCCACATAGGAGAAACACCATTGTGTTATCGATCAATATCTCTTATGCTACTTTTTGAAGAAGGGTTGATAGGCTCAATATATTTTTATTATACTTAGCTCACTGGGTAATATGGAATCCAGCAAGGGGGATGAACATTTACATCATCCAAAATGCGAAGCCTGTGGAAAGGAATTCAACGACACTAAGGAATTGAGCGTTCACATAGATAGTGAACACCGATACTCAGACAACCAGTAAGCATCTTTTGATTTCTCCAAGAGTTAAACATATGGTTTTTGTTGGTAGCGCCATACATAGGCGGGAAATAGATAAGTTATAATTTATAGCCTCCTAAGTAAGAAGACTACACCTAGGGCTTTCAGGGAATCAATTTCAAATGAGGGGGGTCGTTGTCTAGCTTGGTATGATGCCAGCCTCGGGCGCTGGAGGACGCTGGTTCAAATCCGGCCGACCCCATCTTAAGCTCATGAGAACGGGGGGCTCCAATTATAACGGTAAGCTGTCTTGTCTTTTCCAAATTGCGACAGCCCGTAATTCTTCTCCAAGAATAAGATTAAGGGGACCAACTGACTAGGTTTATCACTAAGTTAACACCGTGAAACACAAGCTGTTCTCTTCTCAGGCCATAAATGCACTGACGCCGGTAAAATGGTGATTTCTTTATAATCTGAAATAAAGGATTAGTTATATTATTGAAAAATATTGCCTATTAACATTTCATACTTGTAAAAATTTGCAGTTTATGCGTGGGCACCTTTAATAGAACAACGGAGCCCTGAAGAACCTTTAGATAAGTGTCAAGTTCGTCATCTTAGATTTAATTTACCCTATGCAGATTATACTCTTTAGTTTGTCTCACTCACAACAACAACAAAATCAACAAATTAAAAATGAAGGAACACGCGACTCTATATATATAGGCAAAAAACCTTTGATGGCGTACGTCACATCGACGCTTATACAGCTGGCTAATCAGCCCAAGGTAACAATTAAGGCAAGAGGATTAAGTATTGGTAGAGCTGTGGATGTTTCCCAGATCATTCTTAAGAGGATGGAGAATGCAGGATATGTTAT